>NVRZ01000147.1 GCA_002401055.1 Bacteroidota bacterium | reverse complement strand
TGTTAAGCTAATGCTCCAATACTGTAAGTAGCCGCAATTGATCTTAAATCTCGTTGAGCTGCGGGTAATTTATCCAAGTGCCTCCTGTATGTGGGCGTTGACTTCAGCATAGCGGTTTGCTATCATGAAATGATTTCCCCCTCTAACCTTGATAATGTTGTCAAAATTCTTCATTGGAAACACCAGGTCCTTGTCGCCGTGAATGTGAACTACATTGTCAAATGTTTCAGTGCTATCCCAAGTAATGACCTTGATCAATGCCCATCTCATAAAGCTTGAATCTGATTCTCTGAGCATGGTTTTAAAAAGATCTGAGTGATCCTTTTGCATCAATCCAAAAAAAGTTACGGTGAAATAGGCAATCATTTTAAATGCATAGCCTGATATTAGAGGATATAGACTTAAGGCTTTCGCAATTTTTGAGCTCATTGGCCTCTCACCTTTATTTTTAATACTTGAAACAAGAATAACTTTCTCAGGCTTTAAAATCTTATTGAGTTCTATTGCGAGTATTCCACCCATTGAAACCCCCAATAATGAGAATGGTTCGCTGGTATCAATCAACCTACTAAAACGTTTGGCATAAGAAGCCATTGTGTCTGAGCGCTCATGTGGAATCCAATCTAAAGGGATGTGGTTTTCTCCCAGGTCATTCTGGAATTTGAACATCCTGCTATCCGCGCCCAATCCAGGTATTAGATAAACTTTATGGCTCATAATTTGGGCTTAATTTTTAATGCAAATGTTGTGGATATCCGCAGAATATTTTTACCAAATGTCCTAAACTACTAAAAAGCTCTGATTCACTTGGAATTCATAGCAACTCTGCAAGTTTACTAATGCTCAAGCTCCAGGACTTATTGGCATGACCTGTACCTAGTCTGAGAATGACAAGCTGCTTTTTAACGTCAATAAATAGTATTTGGCCTCTGTACCCACCTCCGAATAGCTGATTGTCATCATCGCAGTTCTTGCTTCTCTTTGGCCACTTTAAAGTTTCGATCTCCTCCTTTTTAAGACAAGCGTAACAATCGAGCCAAAACCCCTTGCTGTATCGCCATGTTTTACCATTACTTTCTGATTTGCTCCTGCATTCATCAATGTAGTCTGACGGCACTACCTGATGACCGTTCCAGTTGCCTCCATTTGCTACAAGCTTTCCGAATTTTATCAGATCAATGGGGTAGGAGGCCAGACCTCCAAATGCCAAAGGGGTACCGTCTGCGTATATGCCTATGCTTGCATCAAACGAGGTACCTATTTGTGTCCATAATTTATCCTGAATGAGTGTATTCAATGATTCACCATATGCCTTCTCTAAACATATCCCTAATAGAATGCTGTTAAATGAAGAATACGCAAACTTTTTACCAGGCATATACCTAAGCTTACGTTTGGATATAAACTTCATTGGATCATTGGCATAGTAAACACGCACAAATTTCAATTGATCGTCGTAATCATTGCAGTCGAACCCTGCTGTCATGTTTAATAGCTGTCCGATGGTAACTTTGCCCCGATCGTCTGAGGCGTATTGAGCTATGTACTTGGATATGGGCTGGTCAAGTCCGGGGATCCTTCCCTCATAGATGGCAATACCTGTTAGTAAGGAAAGAACGGCTTTGGTTAGAGAGAAGTGTTGTGAAGTGGTGTTTCTATCAAAGCCATTGAAATAGTTTTCATATATCAATGAATCACCACGTAGAATTAGTAGCGAGGTAGTTTTGGAAGCCTCAAGGAATTGCTCTACTGAAATTAATGTCTCTTTTTCTTCCTTTCCTTTTTTAGATAACACCCACTCATTGACAGCTGGTAGTGCAATGTTTTCACCTCGTTTGTTGAAGCTGAATGATATTAAAGAATGACTTATCTTAGACTGTGTAAATAGCTTATAATCAGATATATCAGGAAAGTTGTAGTGCAGTATTCGAGTAAGGTGACAAGAAGCAAATATTAGAAGTATACCTAGTCCGATGTACCTATGCATTCTGCTTAAAAAAGCTAAAATTGAATTCCTATAACGCAAATATCATCCACCTGAGGTTCAGAACCCTTCCAGCGAATGAATTCAATTTCTAGATCAATTTTTTGCTGCTTTATGGTGGACTTGGACACTTTTTTTAACAGCTCGGTAAAGTTTTTGTCACCTAATTTCCTGGCCGTCTCCTTGCCAAACTGGTCCTTATATCCATCTGATGACAAATAGATGGTATCTGCCGTTTTTACTTGAATCGTTTGACTGGTAAAAGGCTGCCTCTTCTTATTCGTAATCAAACCAATTGACCTTCTATCTGCTGTGTATTTAGATATTCTACCTTTTCCAATTAGGTATAATGGACTGTGTGCCCCTGAAAACTCCAATGTTCTGGTTTCTCTGTCATAGCAGCAAAGTGCAATATCAAGCCCGTCCATCCTGCGTATTCCCTTTTTCTGGTTGAGTTGCCAGGTTTTATTGATTTTTGCCTCCAGGAAATCTAATATATCTGAAGTTTTGCGCAAGCGCTTGCCATATAACGCTTGATTCAAGATATTCAAGGAAACGATTGTCATGAACGCTCCAGATACTCCATGTCCAGTACAATCTCCTAAGGCGAAGTACATTTTGTTATTTACTTGCTCAAACCAGAAGAAATCCCCGCTGACAATATCCTTCGGAAGATAAAGGACGAAATGTTTTGGCAACATTTTCCTGACTACATTTTCAGAGGGAAGTAGCGATTGTTGAATAAGTCTGGCGTATGCAATGTTATCCGTAATATCTTTGTTTCGATCTGCGAGCTCCTCACTTTGAATTACTACTTCTTTTGTTCTCTCTGCGACCTTCTCTTCTAGACTTTCATACAACTTGGCATTCGCCAGAGCAATTCCAGTATAAGAGGCAAGGGTCTTTAAAATATCAAGCTCGTAGCTCCCGTAAGCGTCATAAGCAAAACTCTGCACGGTAATTACTCCAAGAACCTCATTGGCAACTATCATAGGATAAAAAATGAGGGAGTTGGGCATTTCTCCGGCAACCACTTTGATCTCTTTCACATACTTTTTATACTCCTTTCGGTTATCACCGAGTACAATCTCCTTCTTGTTTTTTATGCACCAAACGGAGTAATTGTCATCATCCGCGTAAGGAATAAATTGAATTGGGTGTCTTTCGCCACTCTCAATCTCAAATTTGTATTCGATAAGATTATCCTCCTTGTGAAATATTCTTACTCCAAAAACTACAGCGTCCATCAATTCGTTTACATTCTCATGGAGTTTGGTAAAAATAGATTCAAAATCCAGGGAAGATGTTATCTGGAGCCCAATTTCGCTTAGCAGTCTTGTATTGGTATAACTTTTTTCCAGCTCTTCTTTTTGACTTACTATTTCAGCAGTTCTTTTCTCAACTTCTTCTTCAAGCCCCTCATATAACTTGGCATTCTCTAGTGCAAGTGCAACATACTGTGCAAGGTTCCTGATAATTAACAAGTGATTTTGGCTGTATGCATGCTTGACAAAGCTCTGAACGGATATAACCCCAATGGCCTTATCATCGACCACCAATGGATGATAAATCAGTGATTCGGGTAATTCTCCTGCTTTTGCCTTGTATGTCTTAGAAACGTAGTTCTTGTGCTCCTTGCCCCAGTCCTTAATCTCAATTTCCTCAATATTCTTAAAGCATCGGATGGCCATTCTGTCTTCACCTAGCGCTATTTCGTATTCATCTAGTACTTTTCCCTTCTCATATACCCCACGAAATACCAGTGCTTGCTTTTCTTTGTCAAATAAGCCTACACCAAACATATCTGCATCCATGAGCTGATTGAGCTCCTGATACAGATTTTCGGCGATCAGGTCAACAGATAGGTGCTTTGATATTTTCTTCCCTACAAGGCTTAGAAATTCGGTATCAACTATATTTTGCTCCCAGACCGGCTCTTTCATCTTCATCTTCTTCATTCAATAAGCCGCAATATAGATGATAATCTTGGGAGAAGTATGTTTTTCATGGACAAAATGCCTGCGTTAGTTTTTGTGAAAATGTAGATAATCAGTCAATATTGTTATTTTTATCCACTCATCAATTAGTTTTAGCAATGAGTGACCGATTTGACCAAAAAAGGGAATATACAAATGGAGAACTAACGGTGGTATGGGAACCTGAAAAATGTATGCATTCTGGCGTATGTATGAGAGGATTGTTCTCAGTATTTCAACCTGGCGAGAGGCCTTGGGTTAAAATGGATGCGTCTGACTCTGGTACAATTGAAAATCAAGTGGCACAATGCCCGTCAGGGGCATTAAGCTGCAAAAGGAACTGATATTATGCAATACGGAACAGGATTTAAATTACACGAGAACCTTTATTGGATGAGGAAACTTCTTCTCTTCTTCATTATATATGATGGTATAATTGTTATTCTCTATTGGTATTTTCCAACTGAATGGCTAACCCTACCATGGCAGCCTATCTCTCTAATTGGTATAATGACCGCGTTTTTTCTGGGTTTCAAAAACAACTCTTCTTTTGAGCGATCAATGGAGGCTCGTAAAATCTGGGGTGGCATTGTCAATACCTCTCGATCTATGGCGGTGCAGATAAGGGACTTCGTAACAAATGAATTTACAGCGACACCACTGAGTGATGAAGAGTTGAAGAAGGTTCACAAGAAAATGGTACTTAGGCATGTTGCCTGGCTAAAGGCCCTAACGTATGAACTAAGAGTATTTCGTCCTTGGGAAAACAATAGTGCTGATGATAAGAAAGTGAGAATCGAATTTGGTACTCTTCACAATGAGGAAAAATATGATGAGCTAAAGGACTATTTATCAGTTGAAGACTATGACTACATTATTCAAAAAGGGAATAAGCCATCTCACCTTTTGAGTCTTCAGTCAAAGCAATTCAAAGAGCTAAGACACGCTGGTCATATTGATGATTTCCGACATATGGAGATACAAAGCTTAATAACTGAGCTGTACGCTTTACAAGGAAAATCAGAACGAATTAAGAACTATCCAATTCCCACCGGTTACACAAGTGTTTGTAATTATTTTACCTGGACATTTACATTGCTCGTTCCCTTTGGAATGTTACACGCATTTGAGGAATTAAGTAAAACGTCCTACTTGTGGTTGGCAATACCATTCTCCCTTTTGGTGTCATGGGTATTTCATCTAGCACGCATGGTAGGGGCAGGCTACGAGCACCCATTTCAGGGATTGGCAGGAGATGTTCCTATAGATAGTATGGCTAGGGGTATCGAAATTGATATACGTCAAATGTTGGATGATTCAGACATTCCCAAGCCACTGGAACCAGTCGGGCCCTGGAAGATTCTCTATTAGGTTTTCAGCTCGATGAAAGATCCCAAAGACTGGACCCAAAAAGATTTGCATGTTCATTTGCAACATGCACTTGACGTCGAATTTTGGACCATCCCATTATATCTTACCGCCCTTTATTCAATTAAGGGACTTAGTGAGCTAAAGCCCAAGGATTACCCGGAGGCTGCCAAATTAGTGCAATCCGTAGTTATTCAGGAGATGTTACACATGGAAATTGTGTGTAACCTCTGTACAGCACTGGGTTATGAGCCTAGATTTCCAACACCAAAGTATGACAAGAACAAGGGAATTCCCTTTATCCACCCAAAGAATAGCCATATACCTAAAGATCTGCTCGGTTATCAAGTTAAAGTTGGACCCTTGGATGCCGAAACTCTAAAACTTTTCTGTGTCGTTGAAATGCCACAACCATGGAAAGATATTGAATGGGCACACAAAAAGTCATATGAGTCTATCGCAGAACTATACACCGCTCTAAAAGAAGGTCTCTCGCATCATTGGCTTGCTCAATATGTAGGAGATGAAAAAAACACACGACAGAAAAATATATTTAGCGAATATCATGATTCCGATCATTTGCATCACGGTTTCAGTCAGACTGTAAATAGCCTGGAGAATGCTCTAAATGCAATAGAAGCGATTATGGAGCAAGGAGAGGGTGCGGATTCTGGAAATATACCAGAAGATTTTCGTCCGCCGTCGTTGGAAGACGTAGACGAGTATCATGCGGGTTGGTTTAAAGGAGAGTTGTGTCATTATCGTAAGTTCAATATCCTATTTCACAATGCACGGCACTTGCCGCCTGTTCATGAGGTAATAGATGGGCAAGAGGCGCCAGAAATACAGACAAAGTTAGAAGCGAGTTTTGAAGCATTTAGAAAAGAGCTAGAAAGAAGTTACGCGCTGGAAGGATCTGAAATGACTCCGGGTTTTTGGCAGCACATGATGGCACTACCAACTCCTATCATGGATCTGTGGAAGTTAGGAGTGTGTCCTGTTTGGAAGTAGTAGGCCGATAGCCTCATGTTATTTACTTATATTCGCGCCCTAATCAAATTTAAATTTAAAGTAATGAAGAAGAATATATTTTTATTAAGTGCTCTTGCTGGAATGTTTTTATTAGCATCATGCGGTGGAGGCACTGAGGCAGTTGAAGAGGCTGGATCTACAGAAGAAGCCACTGAAGAAACTGCTGCAGTTGAGGAATCAGCTGAGGCAACTTACACTGTTGATGTTGCTGCAAGCAAGTTAAACTGGTCGGCAAAAGTTATCGGTATTTATGGACATACCGGAGCAATTAGCATTTCTGAAGGCAGTATTACTATGTCTGGTGATCAAGTTACCAGTAGTAATTTTACGGTTGACATGACTACAATAGCTCCTGTTGAAGATGATGGTTCGTTTAGCGAAGAGAAGCCAGCAGCACATTTGCTTGGACACCTTAGCTCTCCTGATTTCTTTGATATCGTGAACAACCCAACTGCTACATTGACTTCACAAGGAGTTGAAGGTGGTTCTGCAGCTGCTGACCTTACTATAAAGGGGCAAACTGTTGCAGTTACCATTGAATCGGTTGTTGTGACTGTGGATGGGGATAATGTATCTGTCTCTGGCTCACTTACTTTTGATCGACAAGCATTTGGTGTTGCTTGGGGATTCCCTGGAAAGGACATGGTATTGTCTGATGAGGTTGAGTTGACATTTGAAGTAACAGCTACCAAGTAAGATCAAAATTTCTTAAAAATTGTATTAAAAGGGACTTCGGTCCCTTTTTTTATTGGCTATCTTTACTTGCCTCCTTTACAACGAATCAACCAATTAACAAGTAAACCATTTTAAGTATGCCGTACGATGAATTTCTTGCTGAACGCGTTAATCAAGCCTTGAAACAGCGGAATATTCCCTTCTTCGAGAAGAAGATGTTTGGAGGATTGGCATTCATGGTAGATAACAAGATGTGCCTTGGCGTAAATAAGGAGCAGTTGATGGCGAGAACTGATCCGGAACTGTATGAGGAGATGTTGAAGAAGGAGGGAGCGGTTACTATGGAGTTCACCGGGAGGCCGATGAAAGGATTCATCTTTGTAAATCCTGATGGTGTTGATACAGAAGAACAGCTTGGCGATTGGGTAGAATGTTGTTTGGAATATAATCCACGCGCAAAGGCAAGCCCCAGAAGAAAGAA
>NVRZ01000146.1 GCA_002401055.1 Bacteroidota bacterium | reverse complement strand
TTTTACGATCGGGATGAAAACGGTATTTATGAACCAGTAAATGGCGGTGATTATCCATTGTATGACATTGAAAAGGAAGTAGACTGTAGATTAGACAGAACCGTGACTTTATTTGGTGATCAAACCATTTGGTGGGTAATGAATGATAAAGGAAATATTCACAGGGAGACCGAAGGCGACGCAATTGGTGTAGAAATTCATGGGCAGGAGTTTGCATTTGCCACCAACGATGAGATAAACAACATGACGTTTACAAACTATCGGATTATCAATCGCTCTACCTTTACCCTGATTGACACCTATTTCGGGACCAATTTTGATCCCGACCTCGGCGATCCTACTGATGATTTTGCAGGTTGTGACGTGGAGAGGGGTTTGGGATATGTGTACAATGGTGTGGCTATAGACGGCACTGGTGCGCCTGGTCACTATGGTGCAAATCCTCCTGCAATTGGAGTTGACTTTTTTGAAGGCCCCTTTCAGGATGCCGATGGCTTAGACAATGCTTCAGGAGGATGTGATGCCAGCATTAACGGATTGAATTTCGGTGATGATGAGATAGACAACGAGCGATGGGGAATGAGAAGATTCATTTACTACAACAATGGCGGCTGTGTCACTTGTGGGCCAACCATTGGTGTGGCAAGTCAATATTATAATCTGTTAAAAGGTTTCTGGAAGGATGGTACAGAGATGACTTATGGCGGTACTGGATATGGGTCCGGGGTTCCAGCCAATTTTATGTTTCCTGGTGATACCGATCCTTGCGGGTGGGGCACAGGTAGCAACCCACAACCAGGTAACTGGACGGAGCAAGGTGAAAATAATGTTCCTAGCGACAGGCGGTTTATTCATTCCGCTGGCCCGTTCACGCTTGAACCAGGTGCCCAAAATGATATTACCGTCGGTATAGTGTGGGCAAGATCTAATAGTAGCAATCCATTTGAGTCTGTTGAATTGGTACGACTTGCAGATGACAAGGCGCAAGCACTTTTTGACAACTGTTTCAGGGTGCTTGATGGGCCAGATGCACCAGCGTTGGCAATTCAGGAAATGGATCAAAGCCTGATTATCTACTTAACAAACCCCAAGTTTTCTAACAATGCTTTGGAGGGATACCATCAGGTGGACCCTTTAATTGTGGAGCCAGGTGTTGACAATGAATACCGCTTTCAAGGGTATCAAATATTTCAATTAAAGAATGCAGATATATCTATAACAGATATATCTGATGTTGAAAAAGCAAGGTTGGTTGCCCAGGTTGACATAAAAGACAGTATTGGCAAGATTGTAAATATTGAGTTGAACCAGGCAATTGGGGCGGAAGTGCCAGAACTAATGGTGGATGGAAACAATAGGGGTATTCGACATACTTTTTATGTAACTGAAGATTTATTCGCAGATGGGGACAAACGATTGGTGAATCACAAGAAATATTATTTCATAGCGCTTTCCTACGCATACAACCAGTACACGGTAAGCACAACTGATCCATTAAATCCTACCAAAGATGGTAACAAGAAACCATATCTGGCAAGCAGAAAGAATGGATCGGGCGCAAGTATATCATCCGTAATGGCAATTCCCCACCAACCACAGGTAGAAAATTATGGAACGGTTCTTAATTCTGTTTATGGCGATGGTCCTGAGATCATCAGGTATGAAGGGCAGGGAAACGGTGGAAAAGTTTTGGAACTTTCACAAGCTACAATTAGTGCAATCATGTCTGATGCAAACTGGAGAGTTGACCAGTTAACCTACACGCGGCGTAATGGCCCTATAGATGTGAAAGTTATAGATCCACTGAGCGTAAAGGGCGGCGAATATCAGGTTAAGTTTTACTACGATATTAAAGATACAATCAATATTGAATTATCTCAAAGTCAGCACGAATACCTTTCAGGAGATAACTTCTTTCAGGTGTACAGAGATCTGAGCCGTGAACTCGCGTTGGGAGATAAAATCCATGTAAACGCTACTAATTTCAATGATGGTACTTATACCGTTTTTGGCTTTGACAGCTCTGGAACCAAAATTTATGTGGAAGAAACGATTGCTGCGAGCTCAACAGGTGGATACATCAATCCTTTCTACCGGTGGGTATTGGTAGATGCAACGAATCTATCAGACACGGTTTACAAAAGCTATAAATCCACTAGGAATAGAAATGAAGAAATCATTGCCAATTTAGGAATATCGATCACGATCGAACAAATAAATGATCCGGGCCCCGGCTACGCGGTACCTCTCAACCTTGCTAGTCCCGTTCAAAAGGCCGTGCTAGCCGGGGGCCCCAACCCGGATCCGAACAATGGGTTTTTGGAATCGTCAATGACGTTTTCCGATCCCAATCAACGATGGCTTACTGGAGTTGCAGATGGCGATGTGCCGAATGCAATGAACTGGATTCGCTCAGGTTCGGCGTTGAACCCTATTGAGCATCGGGATTATTTTGTGGACAATATTCCCATAGATGAGCATGGATCATTTGAAAATATTATCGGTGGAACATGGGCGCCTTATCGACTGGCCTCTAAAGACACCAATGGACCGGCATTTGACTATAAAAACAACAATAGAGTTCAACTATCTGATCTTGCGAGTGTTGATCTGATCATTACAACAGATAGATCTAAATGGACACGGGCCGTTGTACTTGAAATGCAAGAGAGCCCAGAATACACCAGGCCAATTGGCAGCAATGTTGCCAAGTTGGGGCTTAGAGCCCATATGTCTGTGGATAAAAATGGAAAAAGCGTAGCTGAGGGAAGCAGTTCTGCCAATTTTGATGGCTTTGACACTGGTATGGGCTGGTTCCCAGGCTACGCTATTAATATCGAGACAGGAGAACGTCTAAACATAATGTTTGGGGAAGACTCATGGCTCGTGAATGGTGATGATATGATCTGGAATCCAACTTCAGATCTAACGTCAGGAATCGGCAAAATAGCCATAGATGATGGAAATGGGCAACCCGGTGTAGATGGTATCCCCTTTTGGGCGGGAGGTAAACATTTCATTTATATAATTGGGCACAATGCGGATGACACTACTAAGGTGGAAAAGGGCCATGGAGACATGCCAAACTATGATGAAGGCAAATATATTAGGTCGCTATTGGGTGGTTCGCCTTCAGACGCTCGGAAAAACAGTGTTTTTAAAGATGTAATGTGGGTAGGATTACCAATGCTTAAAGAGGGCTTTGAGATCAGTCATCCAGGCGATATCCCATCTGATGTAAAGATCCGTCTGAGGGTTTCCAAACCCTACCGACAAAATTATTCAACGGGTGCAAATGCATTGGTTTCACCTCAAAATGACAATCATCCTCTTTACGGATTTAACCTTGATGAATTTGCGGTAGAGACTCGTATTAATAGTGCAGCTATTGATGCTCTTGATGAAATAAATGTAGTGCCTAATCCGTACTTGGGGTTTAATACATATGAGACAAATCAGCTTGATCACAGGATAAAGATTATCAACCTGCCTGTTGAATGTACGGTCAGTATTTATAGCCTAAATGGAACTCTGATACGACAGTTTCGCCGCGACGATCAAGAAATTACTTCAATAGATTGGGATTTGAAAAACTCCAAGAATGTTCCTGTTGCTAGCGGTGTTTACCTCATTCATGTGAAAGCCCCAGACATAGGGGAAAAGGTGGTAAAATGGTTTGGTTCCTTGCGCCCGGTGGATTTAGATTCGTTTTAGTGTATAATCCTCACAATAATTCCCTCTAGATTCTTCCTATATTTGCCCTCCCGCAAAGAAGGACTATGGACATAAACCACAACAAGAACGAGGATGCGATGAAGCAGCTCATCGCCAAGATGAACAAGAAGCTGGATGAAATTCATTTAGGTGGTGGGAAGAAGAAGATAGCCAAGCAGCATGACTTGGGAAAACTCACAGCTCGAGAGCGCATTGATTACCTGACCGACAAAGGAAGCCGCTTTTTTGAAATCGGAGATTTGGTAGGTGATGGGATGTACGAAGAATACGGCGGTTGTCCTGCAGGCGGAGTTGTAATGGGAATTGGCTATGTAAGCAAGCGCCAATGCATGATAGTAGCCAATGATTCGACGGTTAAAGCGGGGGCGTGGTTTCCAATTACAGCTAAAAAGAACTTACGGGCGCAGGAGATCGCCATGGAGAATAGGCTACCCATCATTTACCTGGTGGATAGTGCAGGCGTCTTCTTGCCGCTCCAAGGAGATGTTTTTGCTGACAAAGAACACTTTGGGAGAATATTTAGAAACAACTCTATCATGTCGGCCCAGGGAATTATTCAGATTTCGGCAATTATGGGAAGCTGTGTTGCTGGAGGTGCTTATCTGCCTATATTATCTGATGAGGCGCTTATCGTTAATAAAACTGGCTCTATTTTTCTGGCAGGCTCTTATTTGGTAAAAGCGGCCATTGGTGAGGATATAGATAATGAAACACTTGGTGGAGCAGTTACTCATTGCGAAATTTCCGGGGTAACGGATTATAAAAGTGAGGATGATAAGAGTTGTCTGGATTCAATCCGAAATATATTTGACAAGATCGGATCTTTTGAAGAAGCTGGATTTGACAGGGCTGAGAGTTTGCCGCCGAAGGAGGATGAAAAAGAGATATTGGGAATTATTCCTGATAGCAGGGTTAAGCCATACCAGATGCGTGATATAATCGCTCGCTTGGTGGATGAATCTAAATTTGAAGAGTACAAGGCCAAATATGGTCAGTCGATACTCTGTGGTCTTGCCCGAATCGAAGGCTGGGCAGTTGGAATTGTTGCCAATCAGCGCATGACAGTAAAATCAAAGCAAGGCGAGATGCAAATAGGGGGAGTTATATATTCTGATTCTGCGGATAAAGTGGCTCGTTTTGTGATGAACTGCAATCAAAAGAAAATACCACTTGTTTATTTACAGGATGTCACGGGTTTTATGGTAGGCTCCAGGGCTGAACAAGGTGGTATTATAAAAGCAGGGGCAAAGATGGTAAATGCCATGTCGAACTCTGTGGTGCCCAAATTCACGGTGATAATAGGGAATTCTTATGGCGCAGGTAACTACGCTATGTGCGGAAAGGCCTATGACCCTCGTCTAATTGTTGCATGGCCAACAGCGCAAATTGCGGTGATGGGAGGGGAGCAAGCAGCAAAAACCTTGTTACAAATAGAGGTGAGCTCACTTAAATCACGGGGAAAAAAGATATCGCCAGATAAGGAAGCTAAAATGCTTAAAACTATCAAGGATAGGTATGATGAGCAAACATCACCTTACTATGCCGCTTCTCGATTGTGGGTGGATGCTATCATCAATCCCTTGGATACGCGCAAAGTTATTTCAATGGGAATTGAAGCGGCAAATCATGCGCCGATAAAGGAAGACTATAAAGTAGGCGTAATTCAAACCTAGCAGTGGAGTCACATATTAACATCGATCCCTTGGATTTTGTTAACAACAATGTTCAGTAGTACATAATAGCTGAAACGGATAGCATAAATTTGCCGACTTCAAATAAAACATAATAAAATTTAATCATGACAGATTCTGACGATTTACATGAGTCAATTGGTGAAGATGGTGAGCATTTGAGTCCAACGTTTTCATCTGAGATAAAAAACTTTATCATTGATATTGACGGTACTATTACTGAAGACGTACCTAACGAGGAACCCGAGCGAATGCTTACTTGTGTTCCTTTTCCAGATGCCTTGAGAACCATTAACAAATGGTATGATGAAGGCCACATTATTACATTTTTAACGGCTCGAACTACTGAACATTATCAAGTTACCTTTGATTGGCTCACCAAACACGGATTTAAGTTCCACTCCTTAATGGTAGGAAAGCCCAGGGGCGGTAATTATCACTTTATTGATAATCACATCATTAAAGCGACGCGGTATTTAGGTAAGTTTACTGAGCTAAGAGAGAAGAAAGTTACGATAGAAGTATTTGAAGAATAAGACTTTACGATCCGATAGCAATCGGATTGCGAATCATGCCTAAGCATTATTCGATTATTCGCATAAGCTGGTGGATTTTGAACCTTATTCGTATTCTTCAAGCTTGAATCCAAGTCCGCAGAGTGATCCAATATCCTCTCCTATCGTCACCATGTCATCATCGTCTTTTTCGTAGTGCCATGTAACGGAAACAGTGCAGTTTCTCTCTTGCTGAATCTTTAATTCTTTGAGAATACCAAGGAGCGCAATAATAGATGAAGTATTGACGTAAGTAAATTTGATATCCACCACAATTTGTGAGTCTTCTTCTGGACTGTATTGCTTTACCCAGTTCAGGATCGGATTGTAAAAATTTCTAGTGTTTTCCGGCATCGACCTGCCAAAAAAGCTCAGTGAATGCTTCACCGTATCGAAGGTAACTTTAGGTGTATTTTTTGTGCCCTCTATAAAAAAACTTGCCACTTTCTAAAATGTTGAATACTCGAAATCGAGGTTAGTTAAGCTGGCAAGGTCTTCACCAGTTGCCAAAATATCTTCATCGTCAGATTGATGTTTCCAATGTATAGAAACATCTCCTCCTCTTCCCTTTAGGTCTTCAAAGGCTTTCAATATTTGCAATACACATATTACCGATGAGCTGCTAACATACTGAAGCATAAAATTCACTTCTATTTTTGAATCGCTCTCAGCAGTGTAGTTATTTATCCAATCAAGGGCCCCTTCATAAAATCGTTCTGCATTCTCTGGAAATGACCTTCCAGATATTTCAAAATCATTGTTATTTGGATCAAAACAGATCCTTGGGCTGTTCTTGCTCTCTAATAGTAGAAATTTGCTCATAATCTAGTTAGCGCTCACTCTTATGTCCATATTAAAGAAGGTAAGCTCTTCATTTATTTTTTCAAAATTAAACTTCAAATTATTATCTGATTTTAACGCTATGGTCAGTATACCCAGACCTGCACCTCCTTTGGCGGAAAGTTTTCCCATAGCCAAAGAATTCATATAAACTTTCTTAAGCGCTTTTTGATTCAACGCCGTGACCTTAATGAGCTTCGCTTTGATGCCTTCAACAATATCATTATCTGCCAAGTTGGCAACCATAACTTTATAGTCACCACTTTCCTTAGCAATTACTATGAAACTGGTATCTTTTGCTGAATCAGTGCGAGATGCATGTATTCTGACGTTTTGAAGGCTCTCAACTACAACTGTAAATATTCGCTTGATTAACATTCGAGGCTCGCCATGACTTTCCATTTTGTTCTCAATCATCATAAGAATTGAGTCAACGCCGTCCTCAGAGAGGTCGCCAAAATTGGACAAGATAATTTTCTTGTCATCGGCTTCCCGGTACTCAGTTTGAATCGCGTCCCACTTATCCTGACAAAATGTTTTAACCATACCCGAATTCATTCTTAACGTGTTGTTCCTAATAGATTAAAAATATGCCTTTATATCAGAGCAACACTTACGCAATATTAACAAATATTTCCATTATTCAAAACCAGGTACCTCCTGAAGACATAGTTTATATATCTTTGTTTTCTTTTAAATTTTACC
>NVRZ01000145.1 GCA_002401055.1 Bacteroidota bacterium | reverse complement strand
AAAAATTAGAACAATCACTTGAGACTCAGGTCGAGGCAAGTCTTACAGAGGCCCTTTCTACCGGATATAACAATACGGCGCATATGCACAGTTTAAAGGGGAATATCAATCTTTCTTTAGAGTTGAATAAAAAGGCTATGGATATACGACTGCGTATGGGGGACAAGAAGGGAATGGCCTATTCATACAACAACATTGGGGTTATTTATGATCGTCAGGGACTAACGGTAAAAGCAATGGAGTTCCATCATATGGCACTTAGTCTTAGAGAAGAATTGAAGGATACGAACGGTATTTCCCAATCATTGAACAATATTGGATTTATCATTGGTACCCAAGGAGATTATGAAGGAGCCAGAAAATACTATATGAGAAGCCTTGAGCTTAGAAAAAAGATTAATAATAAGGTAGGAATAGGATATAGCTGTAACAATATCGCATGGACATATGAACAAGCTGGTGACAAGGAAAAGGCTAAAGAATATTATTTACAAAGCCTTCAATTTACCACGGAGATTAATCACGCAAGTGGAATGGCCAATGCCTACAGTCATCTTGGGTTTCTACATTATGAAGAAGCAAGGGAAAGTGGAAATCCGAACTCTCCTTTAATCGATAGTGCGAGCGTGTATTTCCATCGTGGATTGGTTATTTTACAAGAAATTGGATTCCAATCAGGAGAAGGGCGGGCTTTTGTAAACCTCAGTAGAATTGCAGTACTTAGAGCGGACCACGTACAATCTTATGAATTGGTGATAAATGCCCTTGAAATTTCCAAGGGTATTGAAAATATTATTCTACTCAGAGATTGTGAACAGCAGCTAAGTCTGGTATATGCCGCTATGAAAAATTTCAAAAAGGCGCAGTTCCATCATAAGGCCTATATGGTTTTACAAGATAGTTTGACCAACGAACAAAATTCTAAGAAGTTGGGAAAAGTTGAAGCCAGGTTTGAAATTATCAGAAAAATTGAAGAAGAAGAGCGTGTAGACCAGGCTCATCAAGGTGAAATATTGAAAGCTAAGAATCGAAGTGATAATATTCAGTATTCAGGAATAATGGTTTTCATGCTGGTACTTGTCGTTCTGGTTTTGATGAATGGAAGAATTCACTTTTCGGAGCGTATGGCTGGAGGACTGGTATTCTTTACGTTTTTATTGCTCTTCGAATTTAGCCTTGTCTTACTTGATCCTTATATCGAAGAATATAGCTCAGGAGCACCGGTAATTAAGTTGGCATTTAATGCATTGCTGGCGGCTTTTATTTTTCCGCTGCACAGCTTTTTTGAATCTATACTGAAAAGGAGATTGGTTAGATGAAAAATCTCCTGACCATATCCCTATTTATTGTATTATACGGTAACTCAGTTGCAGCAGATCAGACCCAAATTGACTCTTTACAAAACCTCCTCAACACCGATATAGCGGATAGCACGATGGTCATGACGCTCAACACCCTCGGTTGGGCAATCATGTATAATAACCCTGACACGGCAATTATCCTCTCAACTCACGCGATTGCTATTGCAAAAAAAATAGAATGGCCAACGGGAATTGCAGCCTCATCCCGTCACCTGGGTGCATACTATTATTTGAAAGCCGCCTACCACGTCTCATTGCAATATTACTTTAAAGCTCTTGAAATCAATGAGCAGCTCAATGACAGAAAAGGTATTTCTAGCACCCTTGGCAACATTGGCATTGTCTATGACAATCAAGGCGATTATCCTAGATCTCTTGAGTATTATTTTAAGGCGTTGCAAATAGGAGAGGAACTTAAGGATAAAAGCAGGATTGCAGTACACCTCGGTAACATCGGAATTGTCTATAGAAAGCAGGGCGATTACTCCAATGCTCTGGAGTACTATTTTAAGGCGTTAGAAATTGTAGAAGAACTCGAAGATAAGAGAGGGATTGCAATCCAACTCGGCAACATCGGAATTATCTACCATAGGCAAGATGACTACCCCGAGGCCTTAGCGTATTATTTAAAGGCTTTGGAAATGAGTGAGGAATTGGAAAATGTGAGTTATATCGCTCTCAACCTCTCTAACATCGGACTTGTTTATCAAGATCAAGGTGAAAGCTCATCCGACCCCAAGATTTCAGCTAGGCTAGGTGTAAGAGCGCTGGAATATTATTTTAAGGCACTAAAAATGAGTCGAGAATTGGGGAGTAATAATTATATTGCCAGCAATCTTGGCAACATCGGAATTCTCTATACTAGAACAGGCAAGTATAAAGAAGCCGAGAGTTATCTGGACTCTTCGCTGAAATTATGTGATAGCATTGGGGCGCTAAATGAGTTAGGAGAATTTGAATTAGCCGCTTCCATCCTCTACGACACAACGGCCTACCTCGCTTTCCAAGGAGGCGACTACAAAGAAGCAGCGACACGCTACAAAAAAGCGCTGGAACATCATATAAAATCTGGTATAGCTAAAGACACCCTTTTCAACGAAGAAAAGAGCAAAGATATCGGCCGCCTGGAGCAGCGTCATGAAATAGAAATGGGTGAAATGAGCAGGCTTCAAACAGAGGCTGAAAAAACAAGGTTGCAAAGCAAACGAATTGAGAGAAGAGACATTTTACAGTACTCTGGAATTTTGATTGGGATATTGTTTTTATTCGGATCGGTTTTGCTGCTAGGACGCCTTAGTATCCCTGTAAGCATAGCAGAGGGAATCGTCTTTATTCTATTCTTGATCATTTTTGAATTTTTGCTTGTGCTAACTGATCCTTTTGTTGGCTCATGGACAAATGATGCCCCAGCCTGGAAGTTGCTTGTTAACGCTGGCTTGGCTATCATTATTTTTCCGGTACATAGCTTTTTTGAAGGTATTTTAAAGAGTAGGCTCTTTAAAGATGGAGATAGTTCAGAAAATGGTGCGGGTCTGGGCAAAAGCGCATTTATTTTTCTACTTGCTGCGCTTTCAATTGCGAATTTGAGTTTTGGGAATAAGACAGACTCGCTGAAGCATGAATTGGTTAATACAGAATTGAATGATACAACCAGGATTGTTGTGCTCAATCACCTTTCGCGCCAGTTACTTTTTTCTAACCCTGATACAGCTCATGCATTATCATCGGAAGCACTTGAAATTTCACAAAGCATTGATAATCCCAAAAATGTTGGCTCTTCCTTTATTAGCATTGCAAATACATTTTGGATTCGTGGTGATTATCCACAAGCGCTAACCTACTATAATGAAGCATTAGAGATATTTAAAAAACTTGAAAACAAAGAGGGTATCGCGGGTTCTCTATCAGGAATTGGACTTATTAATCGAAATCAAGGCAATTACTCCGCAGCTTTAAAATACTACAATGAATCACTCATTATCAATAGGGAAATAGGGAATATGAACGGGGTATCCCGTGATTTGGGAAACATTGGAGTGGTGTACAGAAATCTCGGTAATTATCCGGCAGCACTGAAAAGCTATTTCGAGAATTTAGAGATTGCAAAGGAAACAGGGAATGAGAGATATCAAGCAATAGCGCATGGCAACATTGGAAATGTGTATCACAATCAAGGTGATTTTGAAGCGGCGTTAAGGTATTATACACAAGCGCTGAGTATGGGTAGAAAGCTAGGAGACAAGCAGAGGGTAGCTATACAGCTTGGCAATATGGGTATTATTTATCATAAGCAAGGTAAGTATGCCGATGCTCTACAAAATTACTTCGAAGCTTTAAAGATTGAAAGGGAATTGGGAAGGCAAGCCACTATAGCTATAAGTTTAGGGAATATCGGAACTGTTTATGCTAATCAGGCTGAAATGGAAAAAGATTTGAATGAAAGTAATAGATTAATTGAAAAGGCATTACAACATTATATTGAAGCTCTTAAAATCAATAGAAATTCTGGGAACAAAAAAGGCGTATCCGTAGATCTTGGTAATCTGGGAACTGTTTTTACTAAAATTGGACAATTTGAAATTGCAGAGAAATATCTGGATAGTGCATTGGCGATAGATACTTCAATTGGCGCACTTCATCATTCGATGGAGGACTATGATCGACTTAGCATCGTAAATGATTCAATAGCTCAAGCAGCATTTCAATCTGGAGAATACAAAGAAGCGGCGTTTCGCTACCAATCTGCGCTAGAATTTAAGAAGATTCATGGCACCACTAAGGATTCATTGTTTAATGAAGATAGAAGTAAGGATATTGGGCGGCTAGAGCAAAGGCATGAGTTTGAGCTTGACGATTTGAATAGAAGACAAAAAGCAGAGGAGGAGTTACGTTTGATGCGTGAAAAACTAGCTCGTAGAGACGTATTGCAGTACTCCGGTATTTTGATTGGTATTATTTTGATGTTCGGATTGGTATTGCTTCTAGTTAGGGTGAATATACCTGCGCGCGTAATTGAAGGTGCGGTCTTTATATCCTTCTTAATTGTTTTCGAATTTCTGCTTGTTTTAACGGATCCGTATGTAGACGTATGGACAAATGATGCTCCTGCGTGGAAATTGCTGATCAATGCGGGATTTGCAGGCGTAATATTTCCACTGCACCAGTTCTTTGAAAATAAATTAAAGTTAAAAATTGTAAGCACTTAAGTATATGAGTATGCCTCAATTCAGATTATTTATTTGTCTACTATTTATATCAATGGTTGGAATAGCACAACCTGTCACCAAGAAGTACCTAAGAGATGAAACTGCTACATACGAGGAAGCCATCTCATTCTATACAGAAATGGCAGAAAAAAATAGTGTGGCCACTCTGATAACTTATGGAGGAACAGATATTGGAAAGCCACTTCATCTATTCGTTATATCTGGGGACAGAGATTTTGATCCAGAGTCTATTAGGCAAAAGAACAAACGAATAGTCTTTATTAATAACGCAATTCATCCAGGTGAGCCATGTGGGGTTGATGCAAGTATTAAATTGACGTATGACCTTCTAAAAAGTAAGAAATTAAAGTACTTGCTGGATCGCGTCGTCATATGTATAGTTCCGATTTATAATATTGGAGGAGCGTTGAATCGGGGATGCTGCAGTAGGGCTAATCAGAATGGTCCAAAAGAGTACGGGTTCAGGGGAAACGCTCAAAATCTTGATTTGAATAGAGATTTTATAAAGTGTGATTCGAAAAACGCAATGACATTCACACGCATGTTCAGAGCATGGAATCCAGATATTTTTATTGACACACATACCTCAAATGGTGCCGATTACCAATACGTGATGACTTTAATAGCTACGCAGAAGGACAAGCTGAATTCTATATTGTCGGAATTTGTAGAAGAAACAATGCTACCTGAGCTCTACAGTGCGATGAAAGCAGTCAGTTATGAAATGATTCCATATGTCAACTCGATTGATAAGATACCAGATAATGGTATAGTTGATTTTCTGGAAACACCGAGGTATTCATCAGGTTACACCACTTTGTTTAACACAATTGGATTCACGACCGAAACACACATGTTTAAGCCCTTTGAGGACAGGGTGCTTGCCACTTACCATTTTTTATTGGCCACTGTCAAATTTGCTGGTGCGAAGTATCAAGAAATAGGGGAGAAGCGGCGTCTCGCCAACGAGCACGTAGCAGAGCAGGAAGTATTTCCAATATTTTGGGAATTGGACACTACAAAATACAAGCAGATAGAATTTAAAGGATTTGAAGCAGGTGAGAGGCCAAGTTCCATAACTGGCGAACAACGTCTTTTTTATAATCGCGAAAAGCCGTACACAAAAAACATTAGGTATTACAATACTTTTAAGGCAACTATTGAAGTTCAAAGGCCCTATATGTATTTGATTCCTCAGGCTTGGACAGAGGTCATCAATCGACTGGAAAATAATAACATTCAGATGTCAAGGCTTACCGTCGATACCATATTGGAAGTAGAAACCTATTATATAAGCGGATATGAATCTCTAAAGAGGCCCTATGAGGGTCACTATTTACATTCCAAGGTTAAGTTGAATTCTGTGATGCAATCTCTTAAGTTCTACAAAGGCGACTATGCAGTAATCTGTGATCAAAGCTCCAACAGGTATATTGTTGAGTGTCTTGAGCCACAGTCCAAGGACTCTTACTTTGCGTGGAACTTATTCGATGCATCTCTTCAACAAAAGGAATGGTTTTCATCATATGTATTTGAAGATCTCGCCGCTGAGCTGCTTGACGATAATGTTGATTTAAGAGCAAGGTTTGAAGCAAAGAAAAGAATGGATACCGTTTTTTCAACCGATAGCCGAAGCCAACTTCGGTTTATCTATGAAAACTCAAGCTATTACGAAAAATCACACAATCGCTACCCAGTGGCAAGAGTATTAGAGAAAATTAATATTCCTCTAACATACTAACTAGGTGCTATCAATTAATTGAGAGAAGCTCTACTTGAAAGATCAACGCCATGTTCGGTTTGATTGCTCCACCTGGCCTTGGGTTGGCACCATAAGCAAGCTCAGATGGAATGTATAGCTCCCATTTTGAACCTACACTCATGAGTTGCAAGGCTTCTGTCCAGCCTGCAATTACCTGGTTCACACCAAATGATGCAGGTTCACCTCTATCCACAGAACTATCAAATACAGTTCCATCGATCAAAGTGCCGTGGTAGTGCGTTGTAACCTTAGACGTCGCAAGTGCTTTTCCACCTCTTCCTTCTACCAAAATCTTATATTGAAGTCCACTTGCCAGCGTAACAACACCCTCTTTCGTTTTGTTTTGCTCAAGCCATGCTCGTCCTTCTTCCAAAGATCCTTTAGTTGCAGCTTGTTGTCTTTTTTGCATAAAGGCATTTAATAGCTCATTGGCCGCTGTTTCATCAATTTGCAAAGCTTCCTCTCCATAAGAATCCTGAATAGCTTGAGTTAACGCGTCAATATTTATACTGTCAAATTTTTGCGCCTTGAGATTTTTTGCAATGCTTACTCCAAAGCTATAGCTGACTTTATCGACTTCAGAATCTAATGTTAATGCTTCCTTTTGAGGAGCAGTACTGTCTCCGCAAGCTGCAATAATTCCTATTAATGTGATGACTGATAGATATTTGAATTTCATTGTAATTGAATTAATAGATTAAAAACTGTAATTATTTGGCACCTTTAGATGCTAGGTAATCAATAATCTCCTGATTGCCTGTTTTAATTGCAGACAACATAGGCGTCTTTCCTTTCTTGTTTCTTATGTTAACATCTGCTCCATTTTCTGCCATTGCCTTAACAATTTCCAGGTTCTCTGACTCTACGGCAAGTAGGAGGGCTGGGATAGCAGCTGCATTCTTGACATCCAGGTTGGTTCCTGCTTTTGCCAAGGCTACAATAATTTCGGAATAGCCTAATCCTGCTGCGTAGTGAACTGCTGTTGAACCCTTTTTATCTTTGGCCGAACCATTTGCACCTGCAGTTAATAATAAAGATAAGACGCCTTTATAACCTGTTGCACAGGCTATATGCAACGCTGTGTACGAATCATTATTCACAGCATTAACATCTGCCCCTGCTTTGATAAGCACACTTACAGGTTTGGCATTTCCGGTACCCGCAGCATAATGTAAAGCGGTTGATCCTACTTTGGTCTTAGCATTAA
>NVRZ01000144.1 GCA_002401055.1 Bacteroidota bacterium | reverse complement strand
GGTCGAGATCGACGGCACGAAGGCGATCACCAGGAGGCATATCACCAGCAGGCCGAGATAACCCATGATCGGCCGAATTGTCTCTTCGATGGGAACCTTGCCGATCAGGCAAGCGCCGTAAAGCCCTAAACCGAGCGGTCCTATTTAAGCTTGCCAGTTCACAGTTGGAAATTAGTGAAGGTTCGAAGAAGGAACTCGACGCAGTGATTAAACAATTGGAAACGGCACCTGGTTTTAGGATTCGAATTGCTGGGCATACAGATGACATGGGTAAGGAGAAGTACAATTTGGAGCTCTCCCTTAAACGAGCCAATTTTATTGCCGAATATGTTGAAAGCAAAGGTATTAGCGGTGACGATCTTGTAGTTGAAGGTCACGGTTCAGATAGGCCATTAGCTTCAAATACCACAGAAGATGGAAGATCTAAAAACAGACGGGTTGAAGTTACCTTGTTTGAAGATTAAGACACCAACTTCCGACACTTCGGCTCGGATCAGCGGCCTAAATTGTTCACTAAAGGCAATCATTTATCAGAGATAAAGAGAGACCTAGCTTTAAGAAAAATCTAATAACTCTTATCTATCGACCCTACTGATTGTTATCCGACATTTTGGTCCAAGAGAGGCTATTAAGCAATTCATCAAGAAACTTTTCGTACTCCTTTAAGCTCTTAGGGCCTCCTACCCTATTGCTAATGGTTTTAGACTTACCAGATGCATTTAAAACTGTTGTAGTTGTTGGGAAGTCAGTTACCGGGCTATCGTACTTATCCTCCATCTGAAAATATTCAATTTCATTGGCCTTGGCAACAATCTCGTTTAACTGATCAGTGGTGAGTCTAGAGTAATGCTTTCCAATTTTGTCAACAAACCGATTGCCATCGTATATAACCAGTCCGCTCTTATAAATGGTAGCTTCATATATTGGGCATCTTCCATAGCATGGAGTTCGCCTGATAGAAGCATATATAGAGTCTTTGGTCTCAAAGCGCGCTATAACTTCATTCATGTCCTTCCTTAGATGATCAACGTTTACAGCTACGGGCTCAGTCATTTTCTTTGACTGGGCAGTCTCAGGTGCATTCTTCTCCTCCACAGTAGCCACCTGCTTTTTTGAGCCACTACACGCAGTTATTGAAATAATGAGAAAGACGCTCAAAAATAGATTTACCACTTTCATAACTTGGTATATTGATTGTACCAATATACAATCAATAAGCTTGCCAACTACTTGCGTACTAAAGTACACTCACATGGCTAAGCACCAATATCCTTTGGACGGAAAAAATTTACAACAGCTGCAAAGATTGCTCCGGTGAAAAACATGAGTATGCCATATACAGCCGGCGCCAATAATACACCTGGGTAATTGGCCATCACTCCCAATGAGCCTATAAACAGCGCCAATGCTCCATTTTGGATTCCGCACTCAACAGAAATGGAAACCCGTTCCTTGTAGTTTAGTTTAAATAATCTCCCACTAAAGAATCCTATGGCCATTGTTATTACGTTTAATGCCAAGGTCGCAGTGCCCACAAATGGAAGCGCATCCAATAACTCATCCTTATTTGCAATGAAGGCACCAGTAATTATTACCCCCAACAAGATTGAAGAAACAATTTTCACAGGCTTTTCCATTTTAGTTGCAACAGCAGGGAAATAATGGTACACCACCATGCCTACGGATACCGGAACTATCGTAACCATCAGAATCTTGAAGACAGTTTGCCAAAAATCAATTTGCACCACATGTTCTGTTTCCATAAATAATAGGAGCGCTTGATTCACCACGATCGGTATTGTAAATACCGTAATCAAACTCGTTAACGCTGTAAGCGTTATTGACAAGGCCAGATCGCCACGAGCTAGGTTGCAATACAAATTCGATACTGGACCACCGGGGCATGCCGCAATAAGCATTAAGCCCACAGCAATTTCAGCTTGAAGTCCTAACAAGACCGCCAGGGTGTAGCCAATAAAAGGCAATAGCACCAGCTGATTTACCAAGCCGATTAAAACTGCTTTAGGTTGCTTTTTAATTCTTAAAAAATCGTTGATGGTAAGGGATAAACCCATTCCCAACATGATAATTGCAACAGCAATACTAAGGGCCAACTGTATGGTTTGGATGTCTTTCATAGTTACTAGTTTTAATTTATTTAAAAATTCTATAAATCAGCTTCAAATCAAGAAAGAAGGTGTTGCTCAATTGAGTATTAGAAATTATATTCCTTGAATCATTTAGGTGAAACCCTATTATGCTGGCTTCCACTCGATCGGAGCTTAAGTAGACCTTACTGGTGTTGCTCAGGTTATAAGCCAAGCCCGCTTGAACAATTAAATTCTTAAACGTGGCAGTTTCAACAAAAAATGCGAACTCATTTCTGTTAATCACCATGTACGTATTTCCAAGATCATACGATTCGTATTTACCCACATACGACACGCCAATTTTAAGTGGCTTAACAGGCGCATAGGAAATCCTCAAGTTAATGGGCATGTTTCCTTTGACCTCCCATTTATCTGTAGGATTCCATTTGGTTCCGATAACCGGTATAAAGAAGGCCCCTGATTCTTCGGTATTATAATAGAGGCCAATGTTGTACTTGAATCGCTCGCTTACCTTTCTTGTGTATATAAATATTCCACCAGACTGATACTTAGCTGCTAGGTTTGGTTGAATGTTTTTGGTGACCCGATTAAGTGCAACGACTGTTATGGTATTCAATTCACTCAGATTGGCTTTAAATCCTAATGGAATAGTCAGCTTATAAAACTGAGCTGCGGAACCAAATACTTTGGTTGTGAGGTTATTATAAGATACACCGGTTATAAGAACAAAATTATCATTGATTGGGATAGGAAGTAACAGGCTAACGTAAGCGTCATATTGTGATTTTCCGGAATCAGCGTTCAGTGATTGAGCATACCCCACCTTAATGATATCCACTTCAACAGGTTTGGTACTATCAGCGGCAGACTGAGTAAACGCTTCGGGTACAAGACCCGTCATTAGCAGCGAGAGCAATAGTGTCCGCTTGTAGACTCTATAAATTATCAAATCAATCATTGGGTTCATCATTATTGGTTTTAGCAACATTTTGATGACACAAAGCTAGTCTGACACTTCCGTGGTTAAAAACGGATTCTCAAGTGAGTAGCACACTTTTTTGCAAGATATACCAAATCACACAGTCAATGCTAGCTGAAATACTGATTAATGCACATTTTGCAAATGACATCGCCATTTTAATATAGGAAGCAAATATTTGCAGGAAATTCTTTCTTGGTGGATCTAACCTTTGTAACCACGATCCTTCGCCATCTTTTCCAATCGCTTTTGGAAACTAGACTTTTTGGGTGCTGGCTTTTTCTGGTGCTCATTTATCTTAGCACGGATAGCATCTTCATCAACAAACTTTCGCATTGCCCATTGTTGACCGAAAGTTATCATGGTCGCAATAAAATAGTAATAACTCAGGGCCGAAGCGAAATCGTTAAAGAATCCAAGAAACATAATAGGCATGATGTACATCATCATCTTCATCTGTGGCATCTGCATCTGTGATCCGCCCGTCATTTCACTGTTCATCTTTACCGATAAAAGAGTTGCGCCGGTCATCAGCAAAGTAAATAACGAGATATGGTCACCATAAAATGGTATTGAAAAGTCGTTGGGAAAATCATAGATAGAATCATATGCTGAAAGGTCGTCGGCCCAAAGAAATGCTTTTTGCCTTAGCTCAATAGACGAAGGAAAGAAACGATACATTGCAATAAGAATAGGCATCTGAACCACCATTGGAAGGCATCCACCTAGCGGATTAACGCCAGTTTTTTTATACATAGCCATTACAGCTTGCTGCTTTTTCATGTTATCCTCCTGCTTGGGATATTTCTCCCCGATTTCATCAATTTCCGGCTTAAGAACACGCATCTTAGCCGTTGACTGGTAAGATTTATACATCAGGGGAAACAAGATGATCTTTATAAAAATCGTCATAAGCAAGATGATGATTCCATAGCTATCAATGTATTTTCCAAGGAAGTCGAAAATTGGAATGATCAGTCCTTTATTAACCCATCCGAATATCCCCCAACCAAGAGGTATCACTTTTTCAAAGTCCTGCCCATGCTCCTTTAGTACGTTGTAATTGTTGGGCCCGAAATAGAATTCCATTGGAAAACTTTCGGATGACATATGATTGTACGGGATGGTAAAATTTGCCGCAAACCTTTTTACATATGCATTTGATTCTTCGTCTGTGAAAGTCTCCACATAGGTTGGCTTCTCGAAATTACTAACAGCCGACAAGTAGGTCGTAAAGAATTGTTGCTTGAATGCCACCCATTTTATTTTAGTTGCAAGGGCTTCACTTTCATCACTCGTTTCAGATAGATAATCCACCTCGTCGTCCATAAACCGGTAGTAGATGGTTGAATTGATGCGCTCGTTTTTGAGGCTTTTCTCCTGCTTAGGAACATATGCACTCCAATCCATGGTAAGATAGTTCGCATTAGCGGCAATGGTATTCTGCATATTGTGGAAATTGATATTAAATCCCACCTCATTGCTATTTCCGGCAAGCGTGTATTGAAATTCAATGTACTTATCCTCTCCGGCGTACAAGCGCATAGAAAGCGTGTTGCTGCTATTCCCTTCGACGATAAAAGATGCACCATTGGTTGTGAAATATAGATCTTTCGTGGAGATGCTCTTGTTATCAGCAAAGAAGTTTAAAGAGAATAGTGATGAGTCTCCTTTAAACAAATACAAAGGCAGAGAATCATAAGTACGAAACCCCTTTAGTTCAACGGCGCTTACCCTTCCACCGAGGCTTGATACTGTTACCCTCATCCTCTCATTCTCCATCACATACAGCTTTTCTTCACCAGATGATGAGCTAGCGAAGGACCCATACTGATTTTGAAGATCTACCAAGCGAGCTGAATCAGCTCCCTGGTTCACAAGATTGGTTTCAACGGTGCTTTCTCCAGCAGGTGACAAAGAAGAAGCTGTATTTCTTTCCTGCGAGGATTCCTGACGCGCTCTTTGCTCTATCTCAGATTCTACCACCGCAATAGAGTCGCGCTGTTCTTGCGCCGATCTTAACTCCTCTTCTGAAGGCTGCGTGTACAGGCTGTAGCCAATCAGAATGACGAAAATCAGTACTATTCCTGTTATGGAACTTACACTATTGTTATCATTTTGATTGAGCATCTACCGGAAAAGAAATTTGAATATTAATGTGTTACGATTTCAGCAGCACCTACTGCCGCCCTTACAAAATTTACAAATAGCGGGTGTGGGTTGGCTACCGTGCTCTTGTATTCCGGGTGGAACTGAACGCCAACAAACCAGGGGTGGTCTTCAATTTCAATAATTTCTACCAAGCCCCCATCAGGATTAATTCCAACCGCCTTCATTCCTGCCTTGTTATAGTCCTTGAGGAATTTGTTATTAAATTCAAATCGATGTCTGTGTCGTTCCGATATTTGAGCCTTACCATAGTATTCATAAGTCTTACTGCCTTCAACCAGATCACACTCATATGCCCCTAAGCGCATAGTTCCTCCTTTTATAGTAATTTTTTTCTGCTCCTCCATAATATCAATCACTGGGTATTTCGTTGCAGGGTTTATTTCAGTAGAGTGCGCATCTTTGAATCCAATTACGTTTCTTCCAAACTCAATAACTGCACATTGCATTCCCAGGCATATTCCTAAAAAGGGAACACCATTTTCTCTTGCAAATTTAATCGCGCTTATTTTACCTTCAATGCCTCTTTCTCCAAACCCAGGAGCAACCAATATTCCATTGAAGGAACTCAATAATTCTTCAACATTATCATCATTAATTTCCTCTGAATGAATTCTACTTAATATTACATTGCATTCATTAGAACCACCGGCGTGTGTAAAAGACTCGGCAATAGATTTATAAGCATCGTTCAATTCTACATACTTCCCAACCAAAGCTATGCGTACCTCCGACTTAGGGTTTTTTAGTTTTTCTGAAAAATCGATCCAACTATCCAAGTCTATCTCACCGCTGTATTCAACCTCTAGTTTTTTCAGAACCACCTCATCCAGCTTCTCGTCTCTCATGAGCAACGGGACATCATAAATAGATTTCGCATCAATGGACTCTATAACCGATTCATAGGAAACATTACAAAACAATGCCACCTTGTTCCGTATATCTTTACTTAGATGCCTCTCAGTTCTACACACCAAAATATCTGGCTGAACACCAGCTTCAAGCAGTACTTTTACAGAATGCTGAGTTGGCTTGGTCTTCAGCTCACCAGAAGCTTTCAGATAAGGAACCAACGTAAGATGTATAACAAGGCATTTAATATCCATCTCCCATCGCATTTGCCTCACCGCCTCAATGTATGGTAATGACTCAATATCACCAACTGTACCACCTATCTCCGTAATCACAAAATCATATTCACCGGTCTCACCAAGCAATTTAATACTTCGCTTAATCTCGTCTGTAATGTGCGGTATAACTTGCACGGTTTTCCCTAAGTACTCTCCACGTCGTTCTTTATCAATTACAGATTGATATATTCTTCCTGTTGTAACGTTGTTGGCCTGAGAAGTGGCAATATTTAAGAAGCGCTCGTAATGCCCAAGATCAAGGTCTGTTTCAGCTCCATCATCTGTGACATAACACTCACCATGCTCATAAGGATTCATGGTGCCCGGATCAATATTAATATAAGGATCTAGCTTTTGAATGGTAACCGTAAAACCTCTCGCCTGAAGTAATTTAGCCAAAGAGGCAGAGATTATGCCTTTTCCAAGTGAAGAAGCTACACCTCCAGTAACAAATATGTAGTTTGCCTTTGCCAATTGATTTTCTCTGAAAAACAAGGCACAAAATTAGGAATTATTAAGGAGATAATCCGAAAATAAATACGCTCAACCGGAATTGCAATGCCGATTAAAAAGTAAGGCTTATACCAGCAGAAGGAAGTATGGGAAGCTGGTCGACCCGTTGGAATTTTTCTCGGTCAAAAAAGAAGATGTTTTGACGGTTGTATACATTGGTAACACCGATAACTGCTTGAAGCGTAGAATTTTCAGATATTTCAAACTTTCGCTTAATTGAAACATCAAATCGATGATAAGTTGGCAAACGACCATCGTTAAGGGTGCCGTAATAAAATCCTACCTGTCCATTGCTTGTTGTTACATTAGAGTTTATTCCATCAGCAAAGGTGTGCTTTTCAAATACCCCTTGTGTTTGTGTAAATGGGAATCCGGACCCAAGATTCCACCTGGCACTTGCCTCCCAATTCAAATTTTTGCCGAATGTGTAAGCAAAAACAAGGTTTGCATTGTGCCGTCTATCAAAATGAGGTGGATATTCAATCTTATTCCCATTCTCATCAGTTAGCACATCATCATACCTAGTAACTTTGCCCAGAGAATACACCACCCAGATATACATCCTTTTATAATCATACTTAAACAAGAAATCAATCCCATAAGCCGCACCTCTCTCAACTATAAAGTCTTTTTTCTGGAAGTCTGGTTTCTCAGAAAACTCAGGCGTATCATCGTAAAGTTTATTCCTGTTGA
>NVRZ01000143.1 GCA_002401055.1 Bacteroidota bacterium | reverse complement strand
GATAGGATAAGTGTTAGAACAAATAGTTTTTTCATTTTTTAAAGTTTAAAGTGTTACGACTTTCTCCGTCCTATACTATCGATATAACTTGCAATTTCACAAAATACGTGTCGTCAAAAACCGAATAGATCAAGGCATTTAACCTTCTCATTGGAATTGTAAGGTACAAAGGATTGTAGGAAAACTCAATTAATCAGAGGTTTTATTTAGCAGGCTAGTTGTTTATATGAAATATCGTGTATTTCAAAACTGATATTTGGCAATAAAGATGTTAAATACTTTCGTTTTACGACCACTGGTCTATAAATGCTACCGTTTGCTTCCTGTGATAGAAACACAAATCAAAAATCCAGCTTATAATAAAAGATTGGCAACAGTCCCAGCTGGTATTCTTCTCTGATTGCTGGCGCGGTTGGGTCGTTTGGATCAGGAGCGTAGGTAAGTTTAAGTACGTTCTTCGTATTGAGAAGATTTACAATATCAATCCCAATTTCATGCGTTACTTTTTTCTGGTTTATCTTATAGTTCAGTTTTAAGTCTGCTCTAAAGTATGGTTTTAGTTGCAAGCTGTTTCGTGTAGCATCGTCGTAAACGATTTCACCCTGAGCTACAGTGGCTGTGGAATCCACGGGACCATATCTCTTGTTGCCGGCTGCAGTTATTTTGGTGCCCACCGAAAATGATTTATTACCTCCCCATTGAAATTCCCGTGATGCGAGAAAGTTGGTTGCAAAGTTTCCGTTGAAATCTGTGTCTCTCTTAACACCGTCACTTCCCTCATAGAATGACTCAAACAAAGAGACGGTTAGCATAAAGAAGTACTTCTTGCTAAAGAACTTCTCAACTGTTACCTCCAGCCCATAGTTTTCTCCAGTTCCAGTATTTTCCAGGCTGTCGGGGAAAAAGCGGGAGAATCCGGACCCCTGGTTCACCAATGAGAAAGATGAAGGATTAGCCGTCACCGGGATATTGTGGAGCTGTTGGTAATAAGCTTCGGTTTTTATTCTCATATTTCGTCCTATTCTGAGGTCATGGCCCAATACATAATGCATGCTTTTGGTGAAGTCCATTCCCTTATTATGCTGAACATAGCTGTCTCCACCCAGAGAGAGGTGATAGAAATAAGTGTACATGGGCTGGAGCTGACTGTGAAGGCCAAGGCCGAAATTAATAGTATTCTTTTCGTTCAGTTCATAACGAAATCCAGCTCTAGGCTCAATTCCTGAAAAGCTGTTGTTGAGGGTGAAATATTGGCCGTGCAATCCGGTATTTAAAACGAGTTTCTCGGAAATCCTGAACTTCCAAAGCAAGTATGGTTGCAACAAGATAGCATCTCCTTTATGGTCCCATCGTACAGACCAGTCGTAAGTGGCATCGTTGTACACACTGTCAATCATGTTGAATCGGTAGTAATCAGAGGTAAATCCAACTTTTACCACATGTCTTGCGCCGAATTTCTTATTGATGTAGTAGTTGGCCGATGTTTTCCCAATTTGGAAGTTATAGCGAAGTTTATCCACCAGTGAATCAATAACAAACAAACCATCCGCTCCGATCTGAAAAGATCCAGTGGAATCTGTTTTCTGATATAGGAGCTTGTGATAGCTATTCTGAACTTCAATAGAAGTCGCTAAAGTTAATTTTACGAATGTTGAGGAGTTTAGCGACTTTGAATAATTAGCGCCGACAACCCCCATTTTCGTTTTAAATTGCTGGTCCCGATCTGTGTCGCCATAAATTTCAATGTTTTCAGGATCCTGTTCACTGATTATAATATCAATGCTACTCGCGCCACCCAATCCAAAGAATGAAACATTACCTCCTCTTTTGAGAGGAAAATTGAGTTTGAAAGATGCGTCCTGGTAATAGGGCGTAGCAGTGGTGCCTAGATTAATACCAAGAAAACTGAAAAACACTAATGTTGAGTATCGATAGTTAACAATGAAGGAGGACCGCTTCTTTCTGGAGATTGGCCCCTCTGCCGTAAGCTCAGTCCCGAATAGTCCGAGTTGTCCTGTGAACTCAAACTTCTCATTGTTTCCATTGCGCATTTTAATATCAAAGACGCCTGCGATGCTGTTGCCAAATTCTGCCGGAAATGCTCCTGTGAAGAAGTCAGATGTTCCCAGTACTTTATTATTTAAAATGCTGATTGGCCCACCACCTGAACCTGCAACCGCGAAGTGATTGGGATTTGGGATGTCTACCCCTTCAACCCGGTATAATATTCCCAGCGGAGAGTTGCCTCTAACAACAATGTCATTACGTGAGTCATCAGCACCTTGTACACCGGCAAAATTGGAAGCCATCCGCGCTGGATCCCCCCTGCTTCCAGCATATCTTTCGGTCTCTTCCACCGAAAAGGTTCTGGCGCTCACCGTAGCCATTTCATTCATGGCTTCGCCCCTGTTTCTTGCAGCCGTAATCTGAATTTCCTCCATCTTCATGATGCTCTCCTCCATTGTGAGCGGTAGCAATACTTCTTTCCCTGTGTTAACGATTATGTTTGGGAGTACAACTTGACTGTAGCCCAAAAAAGATGCAATTACCGTGTATCTGCCAATGGGTACATTTTCTATTTTGAAATACCCGTCAACATCCGTAGCGGCACCCATTAAGAGAGAGGAGTCTTTATAAATAGCTACAGTGGCCCCGATTAAGCTTATCCTGGAGTCTTTGTCTTTTATAGAGCCCCTTACCGTTTGGGTTAAGTCCTGCGAGTATAGATGGACACTTACAGATTGCAGAATTAAGAGCAGTATAGTAAGAAAGAGGTTTTTTTTCATCGATAAATCCATTGCAGAAGTGCTCAAAGTTAGAAAATTACAATGCTACCACCATCCTATTACTTTCCACCAGAGCGAACCCAATCCTAGCCAAATGACCATGTGAAACAGGGAAATCATAAATCCGGTAGTAAACCATTTTTTTGATTCTACATATCCCAACCCGTAGTAAATTACAACAGGCCCCGTTGAATAATAGGTGGTGCACGCACATAGGTTTGAGAAGTAAGCGAGTAGCGCCACTGATAACATGATAGGCGCTCCTGCACCCAGGCTCAATGCCAAGAATGCGGCTACCATTGCCGTAATATGGGCAGTTAGCATGGAAAACATGTACATCGAATAGAAGTAGATCAAAGCAAGCACAATTGCGACTGCCATACCATCGATTCCTTTAATCATCGTACCAATGTTACTGGCGAACCAGGCTATGAACCCATAAGTTTTGAGCATGTTTGCCATGGTGAGCAGCCCTCCCAACCAGATTAGTGTATCCCAGGCTTTTGAATTTCCCACCATGTCGGACCACTTTTCGGTATTAGATACCAGCAATACACAAACGCCAATCCATGCTACGAGTGTTGTGTGCAGGCCATGTAGTGCCTTGGTAGACCAAAGCGCAATGAGAAGAACAAATACCAAGCCCATTATCTTCTCGCCCCTACTCCATCCGCCCATTGCTGTTAAGTCCTTTTTCGCCTTTTCATAAGCAGGAGTTGTGTCTTTGATCTGAGGTGGAGCAAGCCATTTTATAAACCAGGGAAGCAGCGCCAATCCAGCTAATCCCGGCACAATGGCTCCAAGGGCCCAAGTAGCCCAATCAAAATCTACGTTCATCACGTCTTTGGCCGCCTTGGCCACCAGGGGATTGGCAGCCATACCCGTTAAGAACATAGCCGCTGTTATCAGATTTGCATGGGCACCAACCAAGGTTAGGTATTCGCCAATCTTTTTTGGTTCTTTATCAGGTGTTGACCCCATGGCATTGGCGAGGGATTGCATGATTGGAGCTAAAATACCTCCTCCACGAGCGGTATTTGAAGGAACCACCGGTCCTAAAATGAGCTCGGCACCACATAGAGAATAAGCCAGGCCTACTGAGGTTTTGCCCATGAGGCTAACCAGTATGAGTGCAATTCGAGTTCCCAATCCTGTTCTTGATACAGCACCGGCTATTAGAAATGCGGAAACTACGAGCCACACTGTTGTATCACCGTAGCCTGAAAGCGCCTCTTTAATGGTTATTGTTTGACTGATAGAAAGAAAGACAAGTGCTAGTAGCACCATTACACCCATCGGAAACGGGCGCAATATGAAGCTGATAATAACGGTGACAAAAACAGCGAACAGATGCCATGCCTGAACGGATAATCCTTCTGGTGTGGGTGTTATCCAAATTCCGGCGCAGATAGCTGCGCAGATTCCAAGTTTACTTAGTGGATTCAAGGGAGAAGAACAGTTTTTCTAAATTAGGACTTTGCTTTTTCCCCTTTGGTATATTTTGATTTAGTTATCAACTTTCCTGATTCATCGTACTCCAGCCATGTGCCATGCTTTTCGCCCTTTTCAAACTTCCCCTGTATTTTTATTTTTCCATTTTCGTGATACTCCTTGTATTCATTAACTTGCAAATTATTATCAAAACTTGCTTCAGACTTCAAAATATTATTGATATAAAAAGATCGTTGAGGTCCGTGCATTCGGCCTTTTGAATAGTAGGATTCCGCCGAGATATTTCCGTCTAAATAGTACCAGGTAGTGTTTTGATCTTTTAGCCCGTCAATATAAAATGACTCCTCCTGGATTTTGCCATTGGCATAATATTTCTTAGATGGTCCATTTAATATTCCTTTAGCATAGCGATACTCTTCGATAACTTGGCCATCTATATTGAATATCTTATAATCACCATCTCTCTTTCCTTTTACAAGATTCCCTTGCGTTTTGATACGACCGTTGTCATGATATTCAACAATCGAGTCATGACTTGTTGGGGAAGTATTGGGATTACTTTGAGCACGAACACCTTCAGCCAGAAATATAACAAGGATTATTTGTAAGAGGAACTTCAATAATTTGCAGGTTATCAGCTTACCATTCTATAACAATTTTACCCATAGACTTTCTGCTCTCAAGAAATGCATGGGCCTCCGCAATTTGGTCAGCTTTGTACTTGCCTCCTACATGAGGTTTGAGCTCTCCAGCCTCAATCAGTTCTAAAACCTCGTTAATACAGCGTGTAAGTACGTGTGGTTTATGATCTGCTATGGTAAGCATATTTACTCCAATGGCACCTTGCGATCGCATCAATAACATGATAGGATGCATAAACCCAAAACCGATGACCATCTTAAGACTTGCAATTATTTTGTTTCCCCTGCCTGATCTTACAGCTACGCCGTAACTAACAATTCGTCCACCAAACGCCAGTATTTTCTTACTTCTACCGTAGTTGGAGCCTCCTACAGAATCAAATATTACATCTATCTTCTCCTTACCACGAATTTTCTTTATCACCTCAACAAAGTCTGCTTTGTTGTAGTTAATGGGAAAATCAACCCCGTGTCCTTTTATATATTCGATTTTTTCATCGGATCCAACTGTACCATATACGATACATCCCTTTCGTTTTGCCAACTGAACCAGTGCTGTTCCAACACCACCTGCGGCTGCGTGTATCAAAATGTGATCACCCTCAAACATATTAATCATCTCATAAGCACAATGGTAAGCGGTACCATATTGTGTGGCAAGGGCAACCGCTTCACCATTTGATAAGTCATTTCCTAAAAGAACGACTGCCTGAGAATCCGTCACAGCGTATTCTGCATATCCACCAAAGCGCGTGAATGCCAGGGCTCGTTTACCAAGAAGATCAGATGATACGTCACTCCCGACTTCATCTACAGTACCCACAACTTCGTATCCTAGCACTGATGGTATTGGTGGTGCGTCCTCGTAAAGCCCATTCCGCGCCATTACATCAGCATAATTCAACCCAAATGCATCCACCTTTATCAAAACCTGATCTGAAGCAACTTCAGGAACACCAACATCTCTCAATTCAAATGCGGTCTCCGATTTCCCAATCTTAACAAGTGTTATCGCCTTCATTAATTTGCGCCATTTAATACGATTACTATTTCACCTTTGACTTTCTTCTGTTCAAAATAATCAAGGACGGTGCTCAAAGTTCCTCTCTTTGTTTCTTCGTATACCTTGCTCAGCTCGCGCGATACAGAAACCGGCCGGTCTGAGCCAAAGTATTCCATAAATTCCTTAAGCCCTTTGACCAATCTATGTGGAGATTCATAAAATACCATTGTTCGTTTTTCTGAAACCAATTCCTTTAACCTCTTGTGCCTTCCTTTCTTAGTAGGCAAAAAACCTTCAAAGCAGAATTTCTCAGATGGCAAACCAGAATTAACGAGCGCAGGGACAAAAGCTGTTGCGCCAGGGAGACATTCTACTTCTACATCCGCAGCGATACAAGTTCTTACCATTAAAAAGCCGGGGTCGGATATAGCCGGTGTCCCCGCATCCGTTACCAATCCGATATTTGCTCCTTCTTGGATTTGAGCAACATACCTAAAGACCGCTCTATGTTCATTATGCTCATGATAAGGTGCCATTTTTGTTTCGATCTCAAAGTGTTTTAATAATTTGCCCGTGTGTCTGGTGTCTTCTGCCAGAATGAGGTCTACATCCTTAAGCTTTTGAATGGCCCGTATGGTAATATCCTCCAGATTACCTATTGGAGTTGGGATGAGAAAGAGCTTTGCCATTTAGTTAATGAATAGTAGAAACAAATTCGGTTAGCAGTCGAAAAACATAATTGTACTCTGACAGCGCCAGGTTATCCGCGGTGTCATACACATCATGATACGCTTTGCTACCTCCCCGAGTATAGATAAAGAAACAAGGTACCCCTTTCTCAGTGAAAAAGTGATGATCGCTGTTTTGGGCCTTGCCTCTAATCTTGACTTCTTTTAGTAAGCTGTCCCTGGAGTTTATTTCAACCAATGTTTCAAATTCATTCTTGAATTCTGTGCCATTCACAACTGTTACTCCTTCAGTTCCGTTTCCCATCAAGTCGAGATTAACCAGAAACTTTATCTTTTTAAGAGAAAACATTGGATTTTCGGTATAATACTTAGAACCCCTCAATCCCGTCTCTTCCGCAGCAAATGCCATAATAGCGATGGAATATTTTGGAGTATCAGCTGAGTTAGTATAATGCCTGGCCAGATCCAAAATCATTGCGGTGCCGCTGGCATTGTCATTAGCTCCTGCGAAATATGTCTCTTTCCCCATCCTTCCCAGGTGATCGTAGTGAGCCGTAAAGACAATGAATGAATCCGCTACAGCGCCAGGAATGTAGCCAATTAGGTTTTGAGATTCATATCTTGGAATCAGCAAGCATTCCATTTCAATGTTAATCTTTTTTGCATTCCGGTCTATTTTATTTTTAAGTACTTCTATGATCGGGTATCGTCCCATTTTAGATGCAACTCCCCAAGTAAGTTTTTCTCGTATTATTATAACTCCCCTGGCCATATAGGTCCTGGTTGCAGCATCCAAAAGTATTCTTTGTTCTCCTTTTAGGATATCCTCTTCCTTTACTACTATAAACTTAAATTGATCAGTCTTCTTAATAAACTTGTCAATTTCTTTCTCGGTTTTTAACACAAGCTCGTCAAACCAAAACAAATCAAATGTTCCAAAAACAAGCACCTTCACATCCATTAACCTTCCTGCAAATTAATCGAGTACACCCTCTTCTCATCCAACACCGTCAAATGCGTCTCTTCCGGATCGACGTACAGATCCTGCAGTGTCCCCACCTTCTCCCCCTCGAGGACGTACTGCTTGAGGTA
>NVRZ01000142.1 GCA_002401055.1 Bacteroidota bacterium | reverse complement strand
ATCATTAAAATTATAGGATTCTCAAAAGGGAATTTACTAATACGTAAGCTCCGCCAATTCTTGAAGCGTTGAAGGATCAATTCGGTGCATTCCTTCGTACATTATTAAATCATAATTCATATTCACCTTTTCAAGAAATACAAGATGTTTTTTCAAATCATCTTCAGTTATATACTCATCCTGCCTGCCCAATAAGATCACTGGTTTCAGCTTATTGAGCTTTGAAACGTCTTTTTCGAAATTCAAATCATCTGGAACCGCCCCTGCCCACAGAAAAATTCTGGTGGCAGAAGATTTCCCCATTGTCATCCATCTACAAACCGTTGCTGTGCCTTGAGAAAATCCTAAAACATTGATATTGACATTTTCAATTAAGGGGTCCAGCATAACCTCTTCATACACCTGATCCAAGTATTTCACATAATCAATGATATCATTGTTCCTATCCTCCCTGGTCATCCAAGATGCCCCAACCTTGCCCGACATACCTTCTAGATACAGCCTATGTAAACCCTCTGGTGCCACTAGCAGATTCTCACCATCATCAAGAGATTCAAATTGAGTTAAGAACCTTTCTGCCAACTGTGAATAGCCATGACACAAGAACCATACATTCTTTATTTTCTTAGATGGCTTACCCAATACGTAATACCGGGCCGTTTTGGCTATTTCGATATAATGTGTTTTCATTCTAATAGGTATTGTCAACTAATGCACCCTTAAAATCATCCAAGCCCAATGAAATTAATGGTCTAAACAAAGTCTGCTTATAAACTAATTACTGATTAGGGGCATTTTAACAGCATGGAAGCTGCCATCTTATCGCCTAGTTCCTTTGCCTTCGCAAAGTACTTACATCCTCTTTCAATTTTATCTGATGAATTCTCCTCATTGCCCTGACTATAAAAAATATTTCCCACCATCAGATATGCTTTTGCATTTTGAGGATCCAATCTGATTACACGCTGGAAGTCTGTCGCAGCCTTTCCAAGATCCATATGCTTCAAATAAACTTCCGCCCTTAGCATCAACAATTCTGTATTATTGGGACTCTCATCCATGGCTTTATTTAGAGTCAGCAACGCTTCAGTCGGATTATCAGCATTTAAAGCTGTTCTTACATTCTCAATCAACTCATCATTGCCTTGGGCAAAGGATTGAGAAGTAAATAAGAAAGTGGCTATTACAAGTACGGGGATAAAATGTTTCATTTTACGCTTGAATGTTTTAATTTATTTTGTTCTTTTGTCAGCTAAACAATGAATGTTTTACTCATAGAAGGTGGAATATTCATTACCTAAAGTACTAATTTAATACAAGGCTCATGCAATTTACCAAAGATTTTGACGCGATCCTGACTGACTTTTTTAATAAGTATGATGAGAAAAATCTTCGTCAGGTAGCGGAGATTATGAAGAGATTCAGGCAGAACAAAAAAGACGTTATTATTCATTTATGCACCAGGTATAATGTGGATATAAATACGATAGAAGGAGTTGTAATGGAATCTGGAGGCGGTGGAGCAAAATCCGCAACTGCTGCTATCGGAGAATCAGGCGACGCAGATACCAGTACAGAATCAGGACAATCTACTGATTCGACTTCAGGCGACGTTGAAGGAGGAGACGCCAGTGGCGATCCACCAGTTGATGGAGAAGGTGAAGAAAGCGGAGCCGCTCCGGCAGGAAAGTCTAAGAAAAAGATGATGATGATAGTGTTGGTCATTGTAATATTGGGACTAGGTGGCGCCGGATACATGTTCAAGGATAAATTGATGGGCGGAGGTGAGCCCGAGGCTACTGAAGAAGCCACAGAAGAACCGGCAGAAGCTGAGCCGGAGCCAGAACCCGAACCAGAGCCAGAGCCGGAACCAGAAGTTACGGATTCCGCCGCAACTGATTCATCCGCTACTGAAGGTGAAGAAGCTGCAGCAGAGGGCGAAGGGACCGAATAAAATACATGCTTTAATATTTAAAAAAGGCTTCGAGTTTATCGAGGTCTTTTTTGTTTTCGGGTATTTCCATACCTGATTAATTGCTAAATTTGAACGAATAATTTATTACCAGTCTCTATGAATAAAATATCAAAAATATTAGCCGTGATTTTATCGGCTTTGGCACTATTGTTTTTTATGGCTTTTACAACCGCTACTTTTCATGGAGATGGAAGCTATAACGTGGACACGGATAAAAGCAACTTAGAATGGACAGGAAAGAAATTTACAGGTGAACATGTTGGAAACATTAAGATTAAATCGGGAACATTGGTCATGGGCGGCCATGCTTTGAAATCTGGTGAATTTGAAATTGATATGACCACGATAAACTGTACTGATTTAAAAGGCGGAGCAAAAGAAGATATTGAAAGTCATTTAAGGAATAAAGATTTTTTTCATACCAAGAAATTTCCAATAGCAACTTTCAAGATTACATCTTCAGGAAATATGCAGGTTGATCAAAATGGAAATAACTATTGGGTAAAAGGAGATTTTAGTATGAAAGGTATTAGTAACGAAATAAAGATCAGTTGTAATCTGAAAATAGCAGGCACCGTTCTAACTATTATGTCTAGATTTTCGATTGACAGAACCAAATGGGACATCAAGTACAAGTCCAAGACTATTTTCCCGGACCTGGGAGATAAGTTCCTTTATGACGAAATAGATATGAGATTAAAGCTCGTAGCAAATAAAATACATTAGCAACCTCATGAAATACATCATCGCAATAGATCAAGGGACCACCAGTTCAAGGGCGGTTGTTTTTGATGAAGAAGCCAATATAGTTGGAATAGCTCAAAAGGAATTTACTCAGCATTTTCCAGAGTCAGGATGGGTTGAGCATGATCCTATAGAAATATGGGAATCTCAGTGGGAAGTATTTGAGCAGGTTATACAAGAGAATAACATCGACGCAGCCAATATTGCTGCAATAGGTATAACAAATCAGCGTGAAACGACCGTTGTTTGGGATAAGAACACTGGCGAGCCTGTATTCAACGCAATAGTTTGGCAGGACAGAAGAACGGCCGCTATTTGTGAAGAGCTTAAAGAAAAGGGGCTGGAGCCTTACATAAAAGAGAACACTGGATTGGTAGTTGATGCCTATTTTTCTGGTACCAAGATCAAATGGATACTTGACACTGTTGATGGTGCAAGAAAAAGAGCAGAGAATGGAGAGCTGCTTTTTGGGACAATTGATACATGGCTAATATGGAAACTTACCAAAGGTGCGGTTCACGCCACAGATTATTCAAATGCATCAAGAACACTGATCTATAATATCAAGGACCTTCAATGGGATTCAAAACTATTAGAAGCGCTGAACATACCCGAAAATATGCTACCTGAAGTGAGAAATTCATCTGGCGATTTCGGAACTGTTGACTTTAACGGCACCAGTATACCAATTATGGGAGTTGCCGGCGATCAGCAAGCTGCATTATTCGGACAAGCATGTTTTCAGGAGGGTATGGCTAAGAATACTTATGGGACAGGATGTTTCATGCTCATGAATACTGGTGATAAACTCTTTAACAGCAAAAATGGTCTTCTTACCACACTGGCCTGGGGAATAGATGGAAAGGTTACCTACGCATTGGAAGGCAGTATATTCATTGCCGGAGCAGCGATCCAATGGTTAAGAGATGGCCTTCAATTATTTACGGACGCCGCCGATTCAGAGGCATTGGCAAATAGCGCCGGAGATTCTAACGATGTTTATGTGGTTCCAGCTTTTACAGGTTTGGGGGCACCCTATTGGGATATGTATGCCCGTGGAGCAATATTTGGATTATCAAGAGATTCTGGCAAGGAACAGATTACCAAGGCAACGTTGCAATCACTGGCCTATCAAACAAAGGATGTTCTGGATGCCATGCAAGATGATACCGGAATTGAACTCAAAACCCTTCAAGTTGATGGAGGTGCATGTGCGAACAATTATTTGATGCAGTTTCAGGCGGATATCCTCGGTAAAGTTGTGGATCGTCCGGTGGTGATAGAGTCAACTGCTGCTGGTGCCGCCTACCTGGCTGGACTGGCTGTAGGTTTGTGGACGCTAGATGAAATTGCCAAGAAACGCAGCATCGACAGAACTTTCGATCCGAACATGGATTCAGATAAACGAGACACCTTATATGCTAATTGGCAAAAAGCCGTCAAGAGGAGCATGAATTGGCTGGATGCATAATGAATTCTCTATCTTCCTTAAACAGACAAGTCCTTCTTCAAGATCTTTCTTCTACTGAATATGATCTCCTCATAATTGGAGGTGGTATTACTGGTGCGGGAATTGCTCTGGACGCAACCTTGCGCGGGATAAAAACAGCGCTGGTTGAAATGCAGGATTTTTCTGCTGGCACAAGTAGTAAATCAACGAAACTCATTCATGGAGGCCTTCGATACCTTAAGCAGGGTGAAGTAAGACTGGTGCGTGAAGTTGGAAAAGAACGAGCTATCTTATACAGGAACGCGCCCCATATGGTCATTCCGGAAAGGATGCTGCTTCCCCTGGTTGAAGGTGGAAGCTTTGGTAAATATGGAACTTCAATTGGGTTGGCACTATATGACAAACTGGCTTCAGTAAAACCTGGCGAGAAGAGAAGAATGTTGAACCGCCAACAGACAATTGAGTGCGAGCCATTACTGAACAAGGATATCCTAAACGGTGGCTGCGTATACTCTGAATACAGAACCAATGATTCAAGACTTACTTTGGAAGTAATCAAGACAGCGGTTAATTACGGGGCTCAAGCTGCTAATTATTTAAAAGTTGAGTCGCTATCGTATAATAATGAAAAGGTAGTTGGCCTTAATTGCAGGGATCTACTTACCGACACCGTAATCAAGCTTAAAGCTAAGAAGATTGTCAATGCCTCAGGGCCCTGGGTGGACGATCTTCGCAAAAAAGATAACTCCCTCAACAACCGGAGACTTCATCATACCAAAGGTGTGCATATCGTAGTTCCTCGTGAAAGGCTTCCGGTCAGTCAATCAGCTTATTTTGATGTGTTTGACAAGAGAATGGTTTTTGTAATTCCTCGGGGTAAAACAACTTATATCGGAACTACTGATACAGACTACAACAAGGACCTTGTGAGTCCGGATGTTACCAAGAATGATGTGGATTATCTTCTGAAGGCCGCCAACACCATGTTTCCCACAGTTGAACTCACCCAAGAAGATATAATTTCGAGTTGGGCGGGAATCAGGCCATTAATTCATCAAGAGGGAAAGTCCGCATCTGAAATTTCTCGCAAGGATGAAATATTTATCTCTAGGTCAGGCCTCCTTTCTATTGCTGGGGGCAAACTTACCGGTTTTAGAAAGATGGCCCAGCGGATAGTAGATTTGGTAATAAAAGACCTCAATGACGAAAGCGGTGTACCTCTTAGACCATGCATCACTTCGGAAACCCAAATCTCTGGAGGAGGTATCGGGGACAGGAAAGCTTACACACTGGGGATTTATAAAAGAATTGAACCGCTTGGATTTGAGGAATATGACGCGGAAAGACTTGTTAGAACCTATGGAGACCAGAGCCAGGAATTGGTAAACAAATTGATTGAATTAAACATTACGGATCCGCAAACTGACCTGGCATTAATAGAGTTAGAGTTCATTATAAACAATGAGTCTCTTTATCATTTGCTGGATTACTTTACCCAGAAAACGGCAAGACTTTGGTTTAATAAGAAGGCTATTCCCAATCTGGCTGAACCAATTGGAAAGAGAATGCAGGAGCTTTTAGGCTGGGACGACGAGCAGCTGAAAGAAGAGCAAAAATCTGTTAAAGGCGCGTTGAAGTCTGTTGTTAATTTTAAATAAATACGGGAGTATTTTGTTACTTTGTACAACCACCATAACCAAAACCCATGACTACATTTTTAGCTGAACTAGTTGGTACAATGATCCTGATCATTCTCGGAAATGGCGTTGTTGCGGGTGCAGTTTTAAAGCAATCCAAATCAGAGGATCAAGGATGGCTTGTCATTACTGTGGCTTGGGGCCTGGCGGTAACCATGGCCATTTATGCTGTCGGAAGTTTCAGCGGTGCCCATATCAATCCCGCAGTTACAATAAGTTTGGCCATGAGTGGCGATTTTCCATGGGCGGATGTACCCTTGTATATCGCTGCACAGATGTTAGGTGCGTTTATCGGAGCCGTAGTAGTATACCTTCACTACCTACCCCACTGGAAGGTGACTGATGATGCCGATAAGAAGCTAGCCGTTTTTAGTACCGATCCTGCAATTTCAAATAGCGGTGCTAACTTGTTGAGCGAGATAATTGGAACTTTTATTCTGGTTTTAGGAATACTTGCCATAGGCGCCAATGAATTTACCGAAGGGCTCAACCCTCTCATAGTGGGTGCTCTTATCGTTAGTATTGGTCTTTCCCTTGGTGGAACGACAGGATATGCAATTAACCCAGCACGTGACTTAGCGCCAAGGATTGCTCATTTTCTTCTGCCTATCCCAGGTAAGAGAGATTCAAATTGGTCGTATTCATGGATTCCAGTTGTTGGACCAATCATTGGTGGCATTTATGGCGGCGTATTCTATTATGCAGTATTTAAAGGTGAAGTCACCATGGCTTTTTGGGCGTTTACAGTAATCATAGTTGCAGTAGTGGCTGTGGCCATCATTCAGAATAGAAAAGGCTCCGAGGAGTAATCACATCTGAGCAATTATCCGCTCCCGGGCTTCATCATAATCATCAGCCCTAACTTGTACGGGCTTTCCATACTCCACAATTATCTTCGAAAATGGAAAGGGCATTCTCTTGCAGTCCCAGGTAAATTTCAAGGTCCAGGCACTTGGAGTGATAATTTTGAACGGAACAACCTCCACGCCTGATTCTGCACTCATATCCAGCACGCCCGATTTAAGTTCCTTCAACGGGCCAGAGGGTCCATCTGGATTAATTAGTGTGTTATAGCCCAACTTCAGGTGCTCAATAACAACCTGTAACGCTTCTCTACCTGAGTTTCCAGAAGACCCCAAAGCGAGTTTCTTGTTTCCCATGAAAAACAGAATTAAATGAATTGGCTTCATGTACCAGGCGGGGTGATTCAACCATATATATTTTTTCGAATAACGCAAGTTCACCAGGAAATATGCCATCAGGTTCTCATGCCACATACAATAGATATAGTTTTTGGTGGGATCGAGATACTCAGTACCTTGATACTCGACTCTGCACAAGACACGCCAAAAGACGAATAAGAAATAAGTAGATAGCGCAAGCAATATGGAGATAGCCATATATAAAGGCCATATCATCCTTGGTACATTATCTACATTGGATTTCGCCATATGCCGAAATTATCTAAATTTAGAGTTAGATACACTAGTAATAGTATTACAGGTGTCTGTAATTCAGTTTAGTTGGAAGGGGAACAATTTGATACTCTATTGTCAGAATATATGAAAACCCTTATCATATTTATTTTGTATCTCTGCCCAGTTGTATCCTATTGTCAGAACAGCAGTGAAAATTGGAGAGTATTCTTGAACGATGATTCGATTCAATTAAAATTATATCATGATACCTTGGCGAAGATAATTATCGTTAATCCGAAAAATGATCATCTAAGATTCATAAAATTTCAAGGCACCCCTGTGAGAGGAAAGATTAAATTTATCTCAGGAAAGGGAGTCCCTTCTCTAGGAAAACACGTCCGGCAGGTAGGCGGCGGCCAGCGGCAGCGCCT
>NVRZ01000141.1 GCA_002401055.1 Bacteroidota bacterium | reverse complement strand
TAACCTATTGATAGGAATTTGCCTGATTTCCATTGGTATTCCAGTGATTGTTATTCATCACATTGGCCTTTAACGTATCAGGTGTAATGCCTAAAGAGTGAAGATTGCTAGGTGTTACTCCTGAAATCGCTGTGGCAACAGTTTTCCCGGCTTGATTGGTATAGGTGATGGATGATACGCCATTGGGATCCTTTACAATGGTTTTGCTATAATGATTGGCGAAGCCCACTTCGTTGCCAAACAATCGATCGAGTTCTTCCTGTAATGGTTTTACATAAAATATGATTGTTTCATGCCCAGAGCCAGGTTGAAATTTAGCTCCGATATTACCGATAGAAGATGCTCTGCCAGAGTTGTCAGCAGTATATTGGGTAGCTGTAAATGGATACCCTTCTGCATCAGGAATAAAACCATCATGTGCCTGTTGAGAGGAGTTGGAAGGAGAATAGTACTTAGAAGCTCCTGAAGTATTATTCATTGGCGAAAATGATGAATTACCATAATTCACATTTCTGTCAAAGTCAAATGCGCTATAAGATGATCCACTTTGGTTTTTGTTCAAGTTTTCATGAAATACAATTCTGTTACCCACCGGAACAGGAGAAGTGTTAACTGCCGGACGTCCTTGATAGTCGTAAATTACCTCAGAAGCACTAGCTAATTTATCAGTGGCATTGGAAACGACATTTTGTCGGTTCATGAGTAATCCGTCAAAGTATCTTACCTCATCATTTCTAAATCCATACTCTGCATAGATGCTGGTACGTCTCCAATTCAAGCTAACATCATGTCCCGTGTCTATTTTTGTTTTGTATTGGTAGATCGATAAAAGGAATGGGTCATTGTTCGTACTACCTTTCCATTTCCCCTGTACAGGTTGTGCAAAATTATTTGCCTCAACTCCAACTGGACGTACCCGATAATAGATATATCCACGGTCATAGATTACCGGTAATTGATAGGATGTTCCAGAAATTTTAACCCTGGAGGCGTTGTTTTTAAAAGAACCTTTTAAGTTGTTAAGATTAAGGGATGTTCCGTCTTTCTCATAGTCATCTACCCAGGCCCATTCGAGATCATACATTTCCGCTCCAAAAACTGGTGCCCAATTTATATTGAGCTCATTGTAAGCGTAGATCCACTGCTCTGTCAAAAAAGAGACTTGTGAATTTGCGTTAAATACATAATAATTGTCTGAGAAGAGCTCAATGCCCACTCGTACTTGAGAGAGCAATGATGTGTCAGAAACACCTGTTACAATAACAGAAATATCGTAAGCTCCTAGCATTTCAAAGACATCTTTTCTGAGATAGCGCGTTGTCTCTTCATCATTATAGTTTATGGAAAGAGATATTGGAATGTTAGAATACAGCTGGCCTGAGGTGTCTCTGTAGCTAACGATTAAATTGGCCATGAATTCCCAACTAGAATCCATTTGCGTTCCATCTCTTTCTACAACTTCTAGAAATACTCTTCCGAATATTGATTTGTAGAATATTGAGTCGTTAGCAAAAAGAGAAAACTGAGGGTCTGTAATAGTTAGCGTATCCCCAGAGAGTATGCCAAGGCCAGTAGTATCAGTGATGTATTTATGGTTGCCGGCTTGTGCTAGTAGTGGCAAGAGCAGCATAAACCCGAGTACTTTGAATATTGGGTGCATTACGCCTTGCATTCTGTTTTTTGCACTTTGTATTTTATTTATTCCAGCCATTTACGAACTCGAAGTTTGTATAGGAGGGAGCGGGAGCGAACTGGCCCTGAACCAGAATGATGTATTCGGAGAGCTTGTCTTTCCCAGCGAGCTTTTTCGGAAGCTCCTTTACCTCATAGCTTACCTTTAGGTTGAGCCCCGTGCCCTCGGGGTATGCAGTGCTTACATATTTCATTAAATAGGTGTTATCTGAGAAGACAATATCCATGACAACCTTTACAGGCTTACTCAACCAAAATCTGTAGCCTCTTAATCCAGCCTTTAAATTGCTAAGAAGCCGAATGGAATCAGCCTGCTCAATGGAGCCTTGAATCTTATCGAGTGATGAAGAGGTAGCTGCTTGCTTATAGTTGGGTAAAACAACCAACGATCTGGAAGGATCATCTATCATAACCGAGATACTATCGTTTTGAATTATTGTCGTGCCGGCGTCTAGAAAGGTGAATGAGCAATTGCTCTTGCTAACAATCCATCCCATTTTACTGGTGGTGGTATCATTTTTACCGCGATTACTTTCAAAAGAGTAGGTAACCCGTTGGATAATTGTGCCTTTCTCATAAGCCCGTTTAAGGGACCGCATGTCCTCTTCCACAGATTGAGATACACTCAGGCCAGGCAATAAGATAATGCTCAATGAAACACAGAATAATCGGGGGTAATTCATGGTTCAAAATGGAGCATGAAGATAATGATTTCTTTCATTGTTGAGATCGAAATAATTATAAGCAGAGAATCTCCTTTTATCGTAAATAGCAATAGCGACTTATTAGTTAAGGACAGCTAAACGGTCAGTGTGCAGTGGAACAATGATGGCACGGAATCAGCGCAGCCACACAATTATCGGGATGTGTGTTTTCTTTGGCTAATTAAACTGCCAACTAGCGAATGACAATCTTCTTTGTGGTTGTCATATGGCTGTTATAGAACTTCACAAAATAGATGCCTTTTTTCTGAGTCCGTAAATCTATGTTGAGATTAGTGCTTTCAAGCTCAGTGTGATGAACCATTTTCCCTTGAATATCAAAGATTTTGACCTCATTGTTTTCGTTGGCCGATAAATGATCGACCTTAAGTAGAAAGCTTCCGTTTGAAGGATTGGGGTAAACAGAAAGAATATTTATCGAAGCATTGTATTGGGCTACGCCTGGCACTACTTCTGAAACTTCCAAGTATCCCGGTTCTCCATGAGGAGTTGAAGGGTGGCATTCGTAATGATAACTACCAGCTACGGTCACCACATAATCAAATGAAAGGTTGCTTGCATCAATGAGTTGAAGCCACATTGCAGCACCATTAGGTATATCGGCCGAGCTTATAGGCCCTACGTCATGAACTCCTTCCACATATACCCAACGAATCGTGTCTCCTGTCATAGCAAATACTGTATCAGGCAAAAAGTGTAATGGCGAATTCTGCGCAGTTACAATATGAACTGTACTGTTTGCAGTTGAAATAAAGAAAACGAGAGAGGCGATTGTAAGAAGGAGCTTCATAGCTTCTGTAATTTAATTATAAACATGTTCAAATGTATGAAATGTTAATTCTTTTCAGTTGATCATATTTATGGATATATTTTTTTAATCCAAATGAAAACTAGATAAGCTCGGCTAGTTCATGATTCAAAATGGAACTGTGAAGGTAGACGTTTCTCTGTAGATAATTGCCTCTCAGGGAATGTGTATCTTGTATAGCGAATTTAGCTTTGCATTTCCGAATATATATGAGATTCATTCTATCCATTATTGCGTTACTTATTTGGCAATCCGCCCAAGCACAGCCTGTCTTTCAAAGAGGATTGGGAGGAAGTGGTGCTGATATGGGCAGAGTACTGCGAACTACTGCCGATGGGGGCTATATTCTGGCCGGCAGAACCACCAGCTTCGGCGCAGGCGGTGACGATATATATGTTGTTAAGCTAGACGCATTCGCTGATACCCTGTGGACTAAAGCCATTGGTGGGCCATTGGATGAGGCAATCGTTGACGTTGAAATTCGGCAAACCGTAGACAATGGATATGGAATACTAACCAATACATACAATGACAGCACAGGTATTTCAGAACTGTTGCTGGTCAGGTTGGATGCATTCGGTAATACCTTGTGGGCAAAGACCTATGCACGCGGGAGTGGCGATAGCTATGGTTATGATCTGGAACCGACAGCTGATGGCGGGTTCATTTTGGCTGGTCGGCTTAATTATTCGGTATTCAGCAGTGATGCGACCCTGATAAAAACAGATAGCAATGGTGATACGTTGTGGACAAAAATCTATGGCGGATCACAAGGTGATGCATTCTACTCGGTAAGAACAACTCAAGATGGCGGTTATATCGCAGCTGGTGGCTCGCAAAGCTTGGGCACTGGTAATACGTTTGATATATACCTGGTTAAAACGGATTCATTGGGTAATCAGGAATGGGCCAGATCCTATGGTGGTGGTGTTGGTAGCGATTGGGCCTACACCGTACAAACTATTGATGACGGTGGCTATGTGCTTGGTGGTCAGACCCTGGGCTTTGGACAAGGAAATTTTGATTTGATGGTGCTAAAAACGGATTCTGGTGGGAATCTGGATTGGATGAAAACCTATGGAGGGTCAAGTATTGAGTTTTTCGGTCACATTGAGCAAACATTTGATGGAGGATATATTCTAACCGGTTCAACCGGAGTTCCGAATAATGGTCAGAATGCACTTTTAATCAAGATAAATGATAAGGGAGATACCACATGGACCATGACTTATGGAGGGCAGTTTGGAGACAATGGAGAGTATGTGCAGCAAACAGCGGATGGAGGATATATGCTTTTGGGTACCACGTCAAACTTTGGATTGGGCCTTAGTGATGCGTACCTGGTTAAAACCGATAGTTTAGGAATTACGGGATGCAATGAAATAAGAAGTGAGCTAATTCCAGCAGATGCTGTGCCTCTTCAGAATTCTGGAGGTGGGACTAATTCTGGAATGCAGACAGCGGATTGGGTGAGCATGAATACGGGAACCGCAACCCAGCAAAGCGTATTAAATTTCAATCCACCATTAGCCAATTTCACGTACGTAGATTCGATATTGGCTTTCAGCTTTACCGATGCATCTTCAAACGCAACTTCTTGGCTATGGTATTTTGGCGATGGCGCTTACAGTTTTCTGCAAAATCCGGAGCATACTTATTTGGTTGATGGCTGGAATTTGGTCTGTCTTACTGTGAATGGAGATTGTGGTGAAGACACTTATTGTGAAAATGTTAACGCAGTTATACCTGGAGTCAATGATTTTAAGAATAATTCGTTTTTGCTTTATCCAAATCCAACAACTGGTGATACCAGAGTGGAAGTAAAAACTGGTACATTAATTCAAGCCTACCATATCTATGATTTAAGTGGGAAACTTGTAAGATTAAAGAAGGTCAATGCTCAACAATCAATTGTAATTGAGCGTGGAAACCTCGACAGTGGCCTATACTATTTTGAGTTGATGTCAGAGAATCAAGTGATTGGAAGAGAAAAGATGCTTATTCAATAGCAGATATTTCAAACCACCTTCAAGCGCATAAAAAATCCCCACACCTTTCGGTGCAGGGATTTCCTAGCAATTCATTGTGTAAGGATATTAATCCAATGACTTATTTAATGGCTATCACCGCACTAGAAGGCCCGGTTAACGGCATCTTGCTGGTTGATGAAAACCCAATTTCGGTGGCCCACTCATTAAAGTCGGCTGCTGAAAAATCGTATCCTTCAGCAGTTTCGATGAGCATATTCAAAGACATCATCAAACCAAATGCATTTTCGCTTCGGTTATCATCGATAATGTTTTCTATCACCACCAAGGCTCCACCTTCAGGCAAAGCATCATAGGCTTTCTTTATCAACATCTTCTTGTCATTTGTGCCCCAATCATGAAGAATGTTTCCCATGGTGATTACATCTGCTTTTGGAAGGTCTTCCTCAAGAAAACTTCCAGATTGAATCATGACTCTTTCGCCAAGTCCCATATTGCTAATGTTCTCCTGAGCAATTGGGCCAACTGGTGGTAAGTCAAATGAGGTACAGCTCATGTTATCATTGTTCATGGCTACCTGAGCGGAAAGAAAACCACCTGCTCCTCCTACATCGCAGAGTGTGGTATAGGCAGAGAAATCAAATTTGTTGGCAAAGGCCATAAAATTCCCCATTTGAATCCCGCCCATCGCTTTTACAAATTCTCTTAATTTATCTTCATTGGCATATAGCTCTTCAAAAAGTGGTTTTCCACCACCCTTGGTTTCATTTTGAGGTAAGCCAGTTTTAAGCCCCTCCTCAAAATCATTCCAAAAAGCATAGAGCCTGTTGTTGCACATCTCTAACATGCCGCCAACATAACTCTTCTTATTCTTGTCAAGAAAAAGATCGGTATCCTCCGCATTGCTGTACATGGATGACTCTTTAATTCCACTGCGTTTAAGAAAGCCCAGCGATACCAGCGTATCGAGGAAGTCATACAATCCTCTTTCATGAAGTCCCAGCTTGGTTTTGATATCTTGTCCTGACACTGCCCCATTTGCCAGATATGTGAATAATTCCATGTTAACGGCAGTTAGCAGGGTTTTTGATGCCCAGAAGCCCATTCCGATTTGCATTACCTTAGAAGGTGTTACTTGATTTTCAGTCGTTGTTTCCATGTGATATAGTTTTTGATTGGTTAAATTGATTAAGTTGATTTTGCGATTAAAACATTTTCCAGTAATTGAATTCAGGAGCGGATGTTACACCGGCTTCCTGCATTTTTTCTTTCAATTCTGGGTCATTAAAAATTGTTTTGGCTTTTTCAATATCCGAAGTGGCGAACATCATGAATACCTCGGCAGGATTATCTTCTGAGCTTCCAAGTCCAGTTAGGAAAACGCCCGCACTTTCTCTGCGCTCATTATCCGCATCAAAAAGTACCCTCCATTTGTCAAAATCAGCCACCTCATGCGTTACCGAAACTCTGTAGTTGGCATCTGTACCTACTGGTTGAAATACCACCATGTTCAAGAGGCGGACTACTGGTTTAGATGTAACGCCAGCCTCTTTCATTGCAGCGTGTAGCTCTTCAGAGTTCATTTCTTCTCTAGCAGCTGTATGGCTCTCCGTACGCTCGCCAACAAATACCATATTGGGATTGTCAACATTGCGTAGCACACCAATTCTAGCATCAGCATCTGATGTATCCAGGTAAATTGCATGCCATTTTTCGAAGTCTGCTACTTCATGGCTTACGTTAAAGGTGGTTTGTATTGCAGATGTTTCTTGAGTTTCCATTCTTCTTGTTATTACAATTAGATGATGCAACAAATGTAGAGCGGCTCAGACTGCTTCTTCTTGATGTATGTCAAGAACGCGATTCTAAAACTTGATCTATGGTAAGAAAATGGATTTTAGTAGAGATTCTTCCTTATTCTGCTCAGAGACTCGGGGGTAAGGCCCAAGTAGGAAGCCATATGATACAGCTGTATACGCTGGGAAATTTGTGGGTAACGTTTGAGTAGTTTCTTGTATCGCTCTTCCGCAGATTCATTCACATCTACGGTGCGCTCCAAGGCTGCGTCATAAGCGCGGTCCCGCTTAGTCCTTTGAAATTTAGAAAATCCAGGGCATTCTTCCACCAGGTACTTGAAATCCTTTTTGTGAAGCGCCATGATAGTGCAATTCTCCAGCGCCTGTAAGCTCATTTTGGATGGGCCCCCGTTTACCAGACTATTCACATCTCCCACCCAATGATCTTCAAAGGCGAATTGGGTAACGAGATCCTCTCCATCTGAATTTGTTTTGTAATAACGAAGACAACCTTTGAATACATATCCGCCATAGTTACACTCATTGCCCTCTTTGAAAAACACTTCCTTTTTCGTGACTTCCTTCACTTGGATCCTCTTCATCAAGGTATTGAAATGCTCTTCTGTGTAAGAAGGGCAGGTATCTCGAATATGCTTGAAAAGTGTATTGTACAATTCCCTTTGTTTTAATGGCTTATACCTGAGTTACACGAATATAGCAAAATCAAGGGTTTTGATTGCTTGGGTAATCCTGAAATTTATCCCTTTCATGTCCAGAGATGTTTTAGAACCTAAA
>NVRZ01000140.1 GCA_002401055.1 Bacteroidota bacterium | reverse complement strand
ATTCGTGGGATTTCATAGACACCATTGCAGGATTCGAGACCACGGTAGTTGGTGGTAATTTGGTAAACTATTCATTTTCTAAAGCTGCTACGATTAACATAAAGTTGGTGATAACCTATAACTCAGGTTCAAAAGACAGCGTTACTCAAGCGGTTATCATAAATCCTACTCCCGTTGCCGATTTTTATGTGGCCGACGTATGTTGGCCAGGAGCAACAGTATTGTGGGACAGTTCAACAATCTCATCAGGAAGTATTACGGAGTACAAGTGGGATTTTAACAATGACCAAAATATAGATACCATATCGAGTACTCCCATGTCCTTTAGCTTTGATTATGGTACAGCCGGTACTTATTCTGCTGCCCTAACTGTTGTTTCTGATCTGGGATGTGTTTCTAAAACCTCAAAGACGATACTCTTGTACGAAAAGCCTACAACTTCATTCATTGAAGCCAATACTGTTTCAGGAGCCGCAACTAGTTTCACTGATCAGTCGTCCATCACCATGGGCACAATAGATAGTTATTACTGGGATTTTGGAGATGGAAATACCTCCTTAAATAAAAATGCAACCAACACTTATCTAATGGCTGGGATGTACGAAGTCACCTTGGTTACTGTATCTAATAACTACTGTTCAGATTCTTTGGTAAGACCTGTTACCATCGGGGAGGCGGAAACAGTTGTGTCAACAGAAATAGAATTACTTAGCAATGTGCTCACTCCGAATAACGATGGTTTCAATGACATGCTGGAATTTAGCCAAACGGGTTGTACGGTTTCGATTTTCAACAGATGGAATGACATGATTTATTCATCTGATAGCTACAACAATGATTGGTCGGAAAGTAGCTTGGATGCTGGAGCGTATTACTATACGATTAAGTGCCCAAATGGAGAGGAAATGGGTGTAATAAATATTATCAAATAATGAGAAATGAATAAGTTGAAATCCATATTCTTTCTTTCAGCGATACTGCTGTCTTTCGGTGTATTGGCGCAACAAGTACCTCTTGGTAATCAGTATCTTCTCAATGATTTCTCCTTGTCACCTGCTTACGCCGGATCAAATGGTAATGTGGAATCTATTCTTTCTTACCGAAAAGACTGGGCTGGAGTTGCTGGATCACCAGAGTCAAGGATGATCAATATTAATGGAGCGCTGCCTAATATTTTGAGTTTCCTACCCAAGGTTCCCAGTAATATGGGGTTGGGCGCGACTATCTTGAGCGAGCAGTCGGGTATGTTCAGAAGCACATCTTTTTCCATAGCTTATGCATACAAACTGAAAATTGCGGCAATTCAGTCATTGAGATTGGGCGTGTCGCTAGGATTGGTTGAGAGCAATGTAGATATGTCAAAAATATCCACACAGCAATCATCGGATCCTGTTTTGATGAACGCTGCGGATGTTCGAAGAACAGTATTCGATGCAAGCTTTGGAGTGTTATATCAGTTCCAAAATCTTGATTTCGGCGTTGCAATTCCTAGACTTATTGAATCTCAGGTCAAAGATGACAACAGTAACTCTGTATATACGTTGAGCCGGCACTATATCATACATGCGTCGTACTATTACAATATCAACAAGGACTTTCAGGTTAAGCCTTATATCATTGCAAGAACAACTGGTAACAGCCCTTTGTTGTTTGAGGTAATGGCGCAAGTCAAATACCAAAAGAAATACTGGGTGGGCTTACTATACAGAAAAACAAGCATGGGAATGAGCTTGGGAGGCGAATTCTTTAACATGATTGCGCTTAACTACAGTTATGAGTTTTCGGGGCAAGGTCTAATGTCGGAATCTGGTGGAACCCATGAGATCACACTGGGTTTTAAGATTGGTAAAAAAGATGAAGATGTACCCGCAGCTTCTCCTGCCAAGCCATATTACGACTGGATCAAAAAGTAATCCAACATTTTTCAGGATGTTCCACTTCGGTTTAGTTCAAAACTCTCTGCGAATTTCAATTTTCTTAATACTGCTGTTCTCTTCAGTCGCTTTATTGGCACAGGAAGAGAATAGGAAGGACCCACAACTATACAAGGCTATTCAGAAGTATAATGCTGGTAATTTTAAGGCAGCCCTTATTGGTTTAGATATTTATGTGGATAACAATCCAAAGGATGTAGAGGGCAATTTCTACCTGGCCAACGCTATGTTCAGGACGAATGATCCGAAAGGGGCTATGAAGCATTTTAATAAAGTAATTGAGTTGGACCCTAAACATTACATGGCCTTTAAGGATCGAGGTAAGCTCAAAGCCAGCATGAAAGATTACAGGGGTTCCATTGACGATTTTAACCGGAGTATTGAACTAAATCCTGACTTTATGGATGCCTATTTCAATCGTGGCCTTTCAAAACATAAGCTCAGGCAGTTCAAAGCTTCTGCGGATGATTTTACCCGGGTTATAGAAGACAATCCCAAGGATTTTGAAGCATATTTTGCAAGGGCAAATTCCCGCTATGGAAATGACGAAAAGGAGGCCGCATGCAAAGACTACAGCAAATCGGCCGAACTGGGGTTTTTCGAAGCTTACGACGTGATCAAGATGAAGTGTAACTAAGCTGAATTCATTTGTTGATGAAAAGAATAGTTCTTCTGTTCGTTTTTTGCGGGTTCTATAGTTTATCGGCATATGCTCAACCAGTGAACGTTGTACAAGTGTATAACGTGCTTGAGAAGTTTTCGACTCCATTGGATTTCATGATTGTACAAAAGGATATCGCTTCTATGGAAAGCTCTAGACTGGTACAGCTAAAATCTTTTTGCAGAAATGACAAAGAGTCAAACCTATACGATTTATACAATAGGTTTAAGTTGGAAGCTTTCAAGGTAGGGGCGAATTGCTTTGTCATTGATTCATCTTATCAGGCAGACAGCGGTAAAACGGTGGTAGTAATTAGCGTTTATAAATTGAGAGATCAGGTCATCGTATTGAATCAGGAAAAGATGAATGAGAACAATATATATGTATTGGGGAACTTGCGGATAAAGAAGGAAAAGGGCCGAAATGTAAAGGTAAGCGGAGAAACACTTAACATTAAGCCATTGCAAGTGAAGGTTTTTACTATCGAGAACGGGGAGAAATTCAAAATGAAAGTTGGGGGTGGCCTAGTTTATAGGTTTGTGGGCTATAAGAATATGGCTCCAAAGCATGTGTGTTTGGGTGGAGTTTCTTTAGACCCCACCATGACATATGATTATTCCAATGGAGGTCCGCCAGTGCCACACGTTCAATCTAACTCTGCAAAAATGCAGTTACTTGATTTCGACTTTGGCCAGTTTTATGTGGAGGTAATGCAATCCAAGAGTGATTCTACGAGGTAGCTTTTATACTTCTCATTATCTCCGAATTAAATACATTCTCCCATTGTGTAGGTTATTCTATCACATTTGGCCATACACGGGTTTCCGTAAGTCTCACCGTTACAACCACAAACGGGATTATATTGGAAGGTACATCCACAACTTACCTTAGGCCTCTTTTTACATTCGTCCTTTTGGCAACTTGCTACAACAAGCATTGCAGATAAGATGATAAGTCGTGTGAGCATTACTTAATTATTTACTCATCCGTTCTTTTAACGATTATAGAGAAATGTATTTGCATAAACAATGCAAAACAACTCCGTCTGATAGAATTTAAGTTCTTAGTAATCCTGTAACACAACGATCTTCTTATTGATCATTGCCTTATTCGTAGCGATCTGGATATAGTATACACCAGTAGCCATTTCATTCATAACGAATTCTTCGCGGTAAGTGCCATTGCTACTCTTTGCCTCACGTATATGTACAATCTCTCCAATTGCATCAACTATCCTGATTTCAATTGGATCTTTGGTGAAGGACTTAAATATTACCAGGAAGTTACCCTGAGAAGGATTTGGGAACACATTTAGGTTCTGTATAAAGTCCACTTCACCGATTGTAGTTCCATTATCTACAAGTACCCAAGCACTTGTATCGCTGGAGCAGCCATATGAATTTGTACCTGTAACAGTGTACAAAGTTGCGACAGTCGGAGATGCATATACCGAAGAGCCCACAGCCGTGTTCAGATCCGTAGTAGGAGACCAGGTATAAGTACTGGCATTGAATGCAATTAGGTTGGCAGAATCTCCCAAGGCAATAGTAACTGAATAAGTATTTAAAGTCACGAATGGGGTAGGGTTCACCACAAGTGTTATCGTGTCTGCGAGTCCTTCACCACAACCAGGATTTGATTGCGTAATGTAATAGTTGTACGTGCCAGCAGTTCCCACGCCTTTAGGAATTAATGAGTTGCCGGTTCCTATCGCTACAATCAAAGTAGGATCGCTGTACCAGGTTATTCCAGTGCCAATAGCTGTGAGCGTTGGAGTCGAATCTCCAGCGCATATAGTCATGTCAACACCGGTTGGAGCCGTTGGAACTGAATAAATAGTCATGGTCACAATCGTATATGGCCCAGCACATTCCGGTAGACTATCTGTTACATAATACATATAAACTCCTGCTGTGGTTTGTCCCGGATCAAAAGAAGATCCCGTTCCTACCAGGTTGGTCAGTGAATCATCACTATACCATGATAAATTAGTTCCAAGAGCTTTCAAAATTGGAAATGGCCCGGTTTCACAAGCTACGTTGTCATATCCAACAGGCGCAAGTGGAGTAGGCATAATTGTTAAGATGGCGCTGTCAATTGGACTTTCACATCCCGACACAGTTTGAGTGGCATAGTACACATAGGTTCCCGCTATAGAATCCGTTGGCATTAAAGAATCTCCACTTGCTACATTCACGGTAAGTGCTGTATCAATATACCATTGTACGGATGAACCAGTTGCTACTAGAACCGGAACAGGTTGTCCTTCACATTCTGTGGCATCAACTGTAACCGGAGCCGTTGGTATACCATTAATTGTTAGTGTTACCATACTTGCAGGGCTTTCACAAGTATTGGTGGCGCTGTCAATCTGTGTTACATAATATACGTACGGACCAACCGCTGTATCACCAGTGGCAAATGTATCTCCAGTGTAAACCAAATTAGTCAAGGCAAGATCATCATACCACATTACAGTTGCACCCAATGCAACCAGATCAGGTGTTACATCGCCAAAGCAAATAGCAGTATCACTCGTAAGCGGAGCAGAAGGAGTTGTCTTGATTTCCAAGATAGAGGTGTCAGGTGGACTTGCCGGACAACCGACAGAGCTATCAGTTGCAAAATATATATATGTTCCTACAGCTGTGTCAGGAGCAGCGAATGAATCGCCACTGTATACCAAATTGTTAAGCAGAATATCGTCATACCACTGTATGTTAGCGCCTAATGCAACCAGGTTTGGTGTAGGTGCTCCAAAGCATATGCTCGTATCTGTAGCCGTTGGTACTGCCGTGAGTGAATTGATGGTAAATACAACCGTATCTGCTAAACTTTGAGCACAGGCGGTAACACTGTCGGTAATGAAGTATGTATATATTCCGGGTACAGTATCAGTAGTTACAAATGAATCGCCCGTGAAGATCAAGTTGGTCAAGGCTGCATCGTCATACCAATTAACGTTGGTACCTGCTGCGACAAACACAGGAACAGTATTGCCAATGCAAATAGTGGTGTCACTCACAACTGGAGCAGCTGGGATTCCATTGATTGTCAATACAACAGTTGCAGGGAAACTCTCACAAGTATTAACTGCCGTATCGGTTTGAGTTACATAGTATGTGTATGTACCGATTGCCGTATCGCCGGTAACAAAAGAATCACCCGCAAATACAGAAATGGTTAAGGCAATATCACTATACCATTGAAGATTAGCGCCGATAGCAATCAGACTCGGAACTGAATCTCCATAGCATATGGTGGTATCTGAAGAAATTGGTGCCACAGGCGTAGGATCAACCGAAAGCGTTGCAGTATCTACTGGTCCAACCGGACAACCAGGAGTGCTGTCATTTAAGAAATACGCATAAACCCCGATAGCAGTATCAGCTGACACAAAACTATCACCTACAAATACAAGGTTGGTCATAAGTGTGTCGTCATACCACAATACCAATGTGCCAGCCGCCACTAGGGTGGGAGTTGGATATCCGAAGCATTGAGAAACATCAATTACTGATTGCGCCACTGGTGGAGCACTAATATCTACTTGAACGCTGTCCAAATCTCCTTCACAGCCATTTCTCCATGCAGTATTGTAGTACACATATACACCTACTGCAGTATCTCCTGAGAAGAAAGTGTCACCCACAAATACCTGAGCTGTTAACGCAGAATCGCTGTACCAAACAATACTGTCGTCAGGTGAAGTAGCAATAAATGGCAGAATGGAATCGCCATAACAGACCGCAATATCTCCAGATAACGGAGCCAGAGGCAGGGTGTCCTTAACAAGCGTCACAAATGCAGTGTCTAAGGAGCTCGCAGGATCATTAGAATTTAAGAAGATGTAGGCGGTATAGTTGCCAGGCAAGATGGTACATCCATCAAAATTAACAGTTACCAAATCTGAATCTCCCGGTGCTACTGTCCCTCCACTGCTTGAGAAGGTCACGAAAGCGCTATCAGACGCTATCGTATATATCAGGTTGCTGGCTCCAGTATTGTATATCGTAATAGGCATGTCTGTAGAGTCACAACATCCGGTGAATACTAGGTTAAATGAGTCGGGAGAATTTGTAATTACTGGTGCGCCAAGACCCACTCCCGTTAAGCATACTACCGTATCATTAGCATTGCTGGTAAGTACAAGTGTATCTACATATACTCCGGATGATAAAGGAGTAAATGTGATGATCATTATACCTGTGTCACCTGGCAAGATAGCGACACTGGTTGTGTCAACGCTATACTCACTTAATGATGTGGTTGCACTTGTAATAATCAATGTATCGCATCCGGCGTTGTAGAAGAACAATGTATCTGAGGCTGAAGTCGTTTCTATGACTGAATCAAAGTCAAAACATAAATCTGAAATATCCAGTTGTGACGCACCATCAATAGTAAACAACACGGTTTGCGAAAGGCTATTACATCCAGTGCTTGTGTCAGCATCGACCACATAGTAATCATAAACTCCAACAAGAGTATCCGAAGGTGTAAATGTGTCACCAGCGAAAACGAGAATGGTTAATGCTGAATCGCTGTACCATTCGATATTTGCCCCACTTGAAATTAAGTCAGGAGTTGAATCCCCGATGCAAATAGTAATATTTGGTGATGAAGGAGTTGCCGGAACAGCAACGATCGTTAAGGTTGCCATATCACTGGTTCCTTCACATCCCCCAAGACTATCGGTGGCAAAATAATCATATGTGCCAACTGAAGAAACACTCGGAATTAGCGTATCTCCAGTCCCTACAAGAATCGTTAAACCGGCATCACTATACCATTGAACAAATCCAAGGCTTGTTGCGATCAATCCCGCTGTAGGGGTGCCAAAACACATGCTTGTATCTTCTGCTACCGGAGGGGAAGGGATGCTTATAATAGTTAGGGTGGCTGTGTCTGGCAAACCTTCTGGACAACCAGCTACACTATCAGTTACATAGTAATCGTAAACACCTATCGCGGTATCAAGCGCTGCAAATGAATCTCCTACGAATACCAAATTTGTTAGTGCGGCATCTGAGTACCAGGACAAGAATGTTCCCGATGCAACTAAATCAGCTGGTGTTAGGCCAAAGCAAGAGGTTACATCCGAAGCAGTTGGCGGTGTCGTCAATCCTAAGTTGATTGTTAAGACCACTGTTGTGGCAGGCCCAGGACATAAGTTTGCGCTGTCGCGGGCATAATAAATGTATACCCCAATTG
>NVRZ01000139.1 GCA_002401055.1 Bacteroidota bacterium | reverse complement strand
ACCTTCTTCACAGCAGGCGTTAAGGAAGTTCGGGCCTGGACGGTCAGAAATGGATCTACCGCTCCGCAGGCAGCTGGTGCTATCCATAGCGATTTTGAGAAGGGCTTTATTAGGGTTGAATTAATGAAGTTCAAGGATTTTATTCAGTACAAATCGGAAACTGCTTGCCGAGATGCAGGAAAACTTGCTATAGAGGGTAAGGAGTATATTGTAGAGGATGGAGATATTATGCATTTCCGATTCAATGTCTAGCTCATCTCACTTGCTCTGTTCATAACTTGTGGAAAAATCCCCTGATAGCCGTATCAGAGAATTTTCTAAATATATATTTTTGTAATCCGTCGGAATTGGCGGGTTTTTAGAATCATTGTTGCGTTAAAACTTATGGCTGAGGCTAATTATACAGAAGATGATATAAAGTCCCTGGACTGGAAAGAACACATTCGCTTTCGTCCTGGAATGTATATTGGAAAGAGCGGGGATGGCTCTGCTCCTGATGATGGTATTTATATTCTTCTCAAGGAAGTCATCGATAATAGTATTGATGAACACGTAATGGGCCACGGTAAAATGATAGACATCTCTATCAAGGACAATGTGGTAACAGTTCGTGATTATGGTAGAGGTATTCCGCTAGGGAAAGTCAATGATTGCGTCTCTATTATCAACACAGGTGCAAAATATGATACGCAGGCGTTTAAAAAATCAGTAGGTCTGAATGGAGTTGGTACAAAGGCTGTAAATGCCCTATCTGTTAATTTCAAGATTCAATCGGTAAGAGAGGATAAGATGAAAATCTCAGTTTTCAGCCAAGGGGAGTTGTTGGACGATGATAAGATCATCAAGTCTTCAAAGAGAAAAGGAACCAGGGTTGAGTTCATACCTGATGAAGCAATTTTCGGCAAATTCCATTTTATCAATGATTACGTTGAAAAAATGTTGTGGAATTACGCCTATCTGAATCCGGGATTAACGCTAAATTTTAACGATAAGAAGTTCATCTCCGAAAACGGGCTAAAGGATCTTTTGCAAGAGGGACTTAGTGGTGAAATATTATATCCAATCATCCATCTGAAAGGTGAGGATATTGAAGTGGCCATGACCCATGGTTCTTCCTATGGTGAAGAGTATTCGTCATTTGTCAATGGACAACATACGACACAAGGAGGTACACATCAAGGTGCTTTTAGGGAGGCTATTGTTAAGACGATTAGAGAATATTACAAAAAAGACTACGAGGCGGTGGATATCAGGTCGTCAATTGTGGCAGCCGTCAGCGTGAAAGTGATAGAGCCCATTTTTGAATCTCAAACCAAAACGAAGTTAGGAAGTCAGGATATCGAGCCTGGCGGACAGTCTATGCGTGCATTTATTGGCGATTTTTTAAAGAAAGAATTAGATAATTATCTACACAAGAATCCTGAGGCTTCGGAGGCATTGCAGCTAAAGATTACCAGATCAGAAAAAGAAAGGAAAGAAATGTCTGGTATCCGTAAACTTGCACGGGACAGAGCCAAGAAAGCCAGTCTTCATAACAAGAAATTACGCGATTGCAAGGTACACTACAACACGGATCATGAGCTAAAGCTGGAGTCAACTCTTTTTATTACCGAGGGTGATTCGGCAAGTGGATCCATAACCAAAACGAGAGATGTAAAATCTCAAGCCGTATTTAGTTTAAAAGGGAAGCCATTAAATTGTTATGGGCTCACCAAAAAGATAGTATACGAAAATGAAGAGTTTAATCTCTTGCAATCTGCATTGAATATTGAAGATGGGCTGGAGGGCCTTCGTTATAATAATATAGTGCTTGCCACCGATGCTGATGTAGATGGAATGCACATTCGCCTGTTGCTAATTACTTTCTTTCTTCAGTTTTTCCCTGATCTGGTGAAGAATGGCCATTTGTACATTCTGCAAACGCCATTGTTTAGGGTAAGAAACAAAAGGGAAACTCACTACTGCTATAATGACAAAGAGAAAGTGATTGCGATGAAAAAGGTGGGAGCGAATCCTGAAATCACTCGATTTAAAGGACTTGGTGAGATTTCACCAAATGAGTTTAAGCACTTTATTGGCAAGGATATTCGATTGGATCCTGTGATCATTGGTAAAGAATCTACAATTCAAAAGATGTTGGAATTTTATATGGGTAAGAATACGCCACAGCGACAAGAGTTTATCATAGACAATCTTGTTGTGGAAAAAGAGATTAACGAAAAGGCTGCAGCTGCAGTCTAAGGTTATGAGCTTACAATGATAGACGAGGAAAAACCAGAAGAGGAAGAAGAGGGTTTACCGGAAGGTGACGAAGGGCAAGAGCCTGAGGAGACTCCAGATGATCAGGAAACTGAAGAAACTGCTGCAGACAAGAAGGAAGCTGACCCTGATGAGTCCGAAGTTGATAATCCTGTTGAAGAGACTTTCACTATTGCGCAATCTGGTTCATCAGATGTCATCCATGTAACTGGTATGTACCAGAATTGGTTTCTGGATTATGCGTCTTATGTTATCCTAGAAAGAGCGGTCCCAGCCGTTAATGATGGCCTAAAGCCGGTACAGCGAAGAATTCTTCATTCACTCAAAGAACTAGATGATGGTCGGTATCATAAAGTTGCCAATCTCATAGGAAATACAATGAAGTATCATCCACATGGTGATGCTTCCATAGGTGATGCATTGGTTCAGTTAGGTCAGAAGGACTTACTAATTGATATGCAGGGTAACTGGGGTAACATCCTAACTGGAGATTCTGCGGCGGCACCCAGGTATATTGAAGCCCGGTTGTCAAAATTTGCGCTTGAGGTAGCATTCAATGCTAAAACTACGGAGTGGACTCCATCTTATGATGGCAGGAGCAAGGAACCAGTAGTACTTCCAATGAAATTTCCTTTGTTACTCGCTCAGGGTGTTGAAGGAATAGCAGTTGGACTCGCCTGCAAGATCATGCCCCATAACTTTAATGAGCTTATTGATGCTTCAATAAAAGCTCTGCGTGGTAGAAAATTTGAAATTCTGCCTGATTTCCCAACTGGAGGGTTGGCGGATTTCTCACAGTATAACCAAGGAATCCGGGGTGGAAAAATTCGGGTAAGAGCCAAAATTAGTCAGCTTGATAAAAAATCGCTGATCATAACAGAACTTCCATTTGGGAGCACAACTACATCTTTGATTGATAGCATCATTCGGGCAAATGACAAAGGCAAGATTAAGGTTAAGAAAGTTGAAGACAATACCGCTGAGAATGTGGAAATTATTATCCATCTTCCATCAGGTACATCTCCTGACAAGACCATTGACGCACTTTATGCATTTACTGATTGCGAGAATTCAATTTCTCCTAATTCTTGCATAATTGAAGACGATAGGCCGAAGTTTATCGGAGTGGATGAAATTTTGAAAATCTCAGCCCAAAGGACGATTGACCTCTTAAAGCTTGAGCTTGAGATTAAAAAGAAAGAGCTAGAGAATCAGTGGCACTTCCTTTCGTTAGAGAGAATCTTTATTGAGAAGAGAATTTATCGCGACATTGAAGAAGCCGAAACCTGGGAGTCCGTTATCAAGGCCATTCAGAAAGGATTGAAGCCGCATATCGCCAATCTAAAACAGGAGGTTACAGAAGATGATATTATTAGGCTTACTGAAATTAAGATCAAGAGAATTTCCAAGTTTGATGCAAACAAAGCGGATGACAATATCAAAAAAATTGAGGCGGGCTTAAAGGAGATTAAGCACTATCTCAAAAACCTGACTGACTACGCAGTAGATTATTATAAAGAGCTCAAGAAAAAATACGGTGCAGAGAGAAAGCGAAAGACAGAAATAAAGTCTTTTGAGAATATTATTGCCGCGAAAGTCGCGGTTGACAATGTAAAGCTGTATGTTAATAGAGAGGAGGGCTTTGCGGGCTTTGGGATGAGAAAAGATGAGTATGTATGCGATTGCTCTGATATTGATGATATCATTTTCTTTAGAGCCGACGGAGTCATGTTGGTATCCAAAATTACGAGTAAGACTTTTGTAGGCAAGGATATTGTTCACCTTGGCGTATTCAAGAAATCGGACAGCCGAACCATATATAACATGATTTATCAGGATGGTGCCAGAGGCAATGTAATGATGAAACGCTTTGCGGTTACTGGAGTCACCAGGGATAAAGAGTACTTGCTAACAAAAGGGAAGGAAGGATCTAAGATCATGTACTTTACAGCCAATCCGAACGGAGAATCGGAAGTATTAATCGTGAATTTAAGGCCAAAGGCCCGATTGAAGAAGTTAAGATTTGAGTTGGATTTTGGCGAGGTTGTTATTAAAGGCAGGGGAGCTGGAGGAAATATACTGAGTAAAAACTCTGTTTCTAAGATCATCTTAAAAGAGAAAGGCGTTTCTACACTTGGTGCCAGAAAAATATGGTTTGATGACACCGTACAACGTCTTAATGTTGATGAAAGGGGTGATTTCCTTGGAGAGTTCCTGGCTGATGACAAGATCCTTACGATTACGCAATCTGGGCATTATGAACTTAATAGCTTCAGCTTATCCAATCATTTTGATGAGGATATGATCCTAATTGAAAAGTGGAATTCGAATCGCCCAGTAACAGCTATACATTATGATGGATCCAAGAAACACTTTTTTGCAAAACGATTCCTTGTTGAAGGAGTAAGTAGGAAAGTTCTATTTATCACCGAGCATGCGGATTCTTTCCTAGAACATGCAACAACAGATGCAAAGCCAGCTGTTGAGGTTGTTTTTTCTAAAATCAAGTCGGGAAAGGATAGAGCCAATGAAAAAATTGAACTTGCGAGTTTTATTGGAATTAAGGGATTTAAAGCCGCTGGTAATCGGGTTTCACAGCATAAAATAAAAAGCATTGAAATTCTGGAATCCATAGAGGAAGACCCCGAAGAAGAGGAAATCGAAGAATCAGAATTAAACGATGATGCGCCTGAAGTTGTAGATATTGGGGCAGAAGAGCCTGTAGATGATGATTCTGAATCTGAAGAAGAGGATGCAGCAGAAGCTTCAGAAAAGGATGAAGCGGATTCTGAGCCTTCAAAGCCATCAAAGAAGCCTAAGAAGGGAGGTGATGATTCACAGATCACGCTGGATCTGTAGATTGTTGGGAAGAGGTACCCTTCGGCTCCGCTCAAGGTGCTGTACTCGGGACTACCCAATTACCTTGTTGGCGCACCCTGAGCGGAGCCGAAGGGCGCATTAATATGAAGCATCCAAATACCCATATTCGCGTCTTCTTTAAAGAAGCTAAGGACTAGATTTAGTACTTTAGGACTTCAAAAATTTAAAATAGATCAGATGAGGAAGAATTTATTGACGTTGATTGCATGTGCATTGTTGGGATTTAACACGAGTGCACAGTTGAATATGACGCAACTGGGAAGCTTGGATTATCCGCAGAATTTAAGTGATATATGGGGATATGTTGATACGGCGGGTAATGAATATGCCCTTGTTGGCTATGCTAATTCTTTTAAAATAATTGACATTTCAGACCCGGCAATCCCCAACGAGCTGTTCAATATAACTGGGCCATCTACTACCTGGAGAGACATTAAAGTATGGGGCAAGCACGCGTTTGTTACCAACGAGGCAAGTGATGGAATGTTAATTGTTGATCTCAGCAATTTGCCTAATCTAACGGTTCCAAATATGTCAACTTTTTTGGGAAGTACATACCCGTTTACTTCGGCACATAATTTATTTATTGACGAAAATGGCGTCTGCTACATATTTGGAGCTGATCACGCTGGTGGGGGCGCGATCATGTTAGACGTGGCGACGGACCCAATGAACCCTATTGAGCTGGGCATATATACAGATTTCTATCTTCATGACGGAATGGTTAGGGGCGATACTCTGTGGGGTGCCGCTATAAATGCAGGGGTGTTGGTAGCAGTTGATGTGTCAGACAAAGCTAATCCTATTGAGTTGGGTACTATAGCCACACCAAACGATTTTACACACAATGTGTGGATATCCGATGATGGGAACTTTGCCTACACTACTGATGAGAAATCCAACGCCTTTTTAGCCGCTTACGATGTGTCAGATACCGCTAACTTTTTTGAGGTTGGCCGAATAAGATCCAATCCAGGGTCGGGAGTTATTCCTCATAACACGCATTTTATGAATAAATACTTGATTACCTCTTATTACAGAGATGGAATCACAATTCATGATGTTACTTACCCATACAACATGATTGAGGTTGGCAATTATGATACACATACCGCATCTGGAAATGGATTTGATGGAGCGTGGGGCGTGTACCCGTGGCTACCTTCTGGAAACGTAATTGTTTCCGATATTGACAATGGACTAATCGTACTTGGTGCGAACTACGTAAGAGGATGTTATTTAGAAGGAACGGTTACAGATCAACTAACAATACAGCCAATTACAAATGCTACCATTAGTATTTTAACCACTACAATCAGCGACGAAACAGATTCATTAGGAGACTATGCTACCGGAGTAGCTGATTCCGGTTCATATCAGGTTGTATATTCAGCGCCCGGATATATTTCAGATACTTTTACTCTTACGCTAAGTCCTGGGATACTGTTAATACAAGATGTTCAGCTTACAATTAAACCCTCTTTTACATTTGGTGGACAGGTGATAGAAACAAATTCTGGCGATCCAATTCAGAATGCACAGGTCGTTATTGACAATAACGACTTTACTTTCAATGAGACAACAGATGCTTCAGGTAACTTTAGTATTCCTGGATTTTTTGATGGAACATACAGCATTACAGTTGGGAAATGGTATTACGTCACCAATTGTAGCTCTCAGTTTGTGGATTCGGCGATGGGAAACATTGTGGTGATGCTAGATTCTGGTATCTACGACGATTTTGCCCTAGATCTTGGCTGGACTGTTTCAGGTAATGCCCAGGGTGGTGTATGGGAAAGAGAATCTTTGTCTGGTACGGAGTATAATGGAGAACCAGCAAATCCAGAAGATGATATAACAGGAGACTGTGCAGGAAAGGCCTTTGTTACCGGCAATGGCGGCAGTGGGTGTTGCGATGATGATGTGGATGATGGCACAACAAAAATAACTTCGCCCGTGTTCAACCTTCTTAATTATACTGAGCCATTTATTGAATATTATCAATGGTTCTTCAATGATGGCGGATTTAGTCCTCGAAATGATTCTTTGACAATAAGCATTAGCAATGGAACGCAAGAGGTAGTAGTTCAAACTGTTTATGACACTTTGCTGGCCACCAACAGTTCCTGGAAGTACAATAGCTTTAAGGTAAGCGATTATATAACTCCTGCCTTGACAATGTATCTGGTGGTAGAAGCTTCTGACTTGAGCGGGTCGGGCCATATTGTAGAGGCTGGATTGGACCTCTTTCGCGTATTTGATTCTATTATGGTGGGTGTAGAGGAGAAAACATTAAACACAAGCACTCTTAAAGCATATCCAAATCCTTTTGGTGAGTTGCTCAATATTCAATATGATTTGGCGGGCGTAACCAAAGGCTCGGTTAAAATCTATGATTTGACCGGCAGGATGTTGGAGTATATTTCCTTGAAAGAATCTAGAGGAACAGTTCAATTGGACGTTTTGACGGAAAGCGGAATGTATTTTGTTAAGCTATTCAGAGCAGGCGAACCAGTCAACTCACTAAAGGTGGTTAAGTTATAATCTTCAATTAAAGCCGGTATTAGGCTAGCCATTTTAAATTTGAGTATTTGTTGAAAAATGCTAGGAACTTCTGGGTTCTGTGACGGCTTTTTACCTTCAATTATTTTAATTTCAAGGTCGGAATTAGAACTCCAACTACCTGTCAATGAAAAT
>NVRZ01000138.1 GCA_002401055.1 Bacteroidota bacterium | reverse complement strand
TTTTGGAGAGCAATTCATATGTAGTTAGAAAACTTTTTTGCAGGGCTCCTCATTTTAAGAACTGTGCCTTTTAAGCCCTTAATCAATACAAATTAATATCAAAATTATATTTGGAAAAGGAACAGGTATGCAAAACAGCTTAATTATCAACACTTTAGAAAAACTGCTGTTAATTACTATTAAGCTTTTTAGACGAATAAGTCCTTACCAACGACCAATGACATCAATTAACCAACTAATAATTGGCAATTGAGCACATCATAGCCACGTATGGTTACACACAATATAAACCCACCCTCAACACAAAACCAATGTGCAAGGATGGGCTAACCAAAACAGAACAGAATTTTATAACCTCTTTTTTGCTCATCTAACTACAAGCTTTTTATTATAGAGCTTGTTATTACTCGACGCAACGATAAGATAAACTCCTGCCGAAAGTTTTTCAGATGGGTCTATTGCCAAGGTATGTCCGTTGTTTTCTAGAACGATAATTTTGGAATAGTGTTCCTTGCCAAGTATATCTCTTACCACCACCAAGACTTCGGCATTTTTCTTCCCTTTTATGTTAACGAAAAACTGACCTTGAGTCGGATTGGGATAAATAGCAATTGTAAGCATCGCATCCTCCGTAACGACATAGTTCACAGCAACTGGCCAAAAGGTGGTATCCACGCCGTCATAATCCGTTTGTCTTAACCTATAATAAGAAAGGCCATAATGAGGATCGGGATCAATGGTGTTGTAATAGCGAGTCTCGTTGGTTGTGCCACCACCCTCAACATAGGTTACAAACTCATAATCCACGCCGTCAATACTTCTTTCAATAGTAAAATAATTATTATTGGATTCTGATGAAGTAATCCAAGCTAAATTTACTTCTCCGGCATCCTCATCTAATGTCGCATTGAAGCTCAATAGAGTGACCGGCAGAGGATTCTTACTACCAATTCTAGAACCAAATGAAAAAGGACTAAAAGTACTAATAGGGTTATCGGTAAGAACATTTCCTGAGCCGCTTCCAGTACAAGCTCCGTTCGCTGTGCTTGGCCCATCTTCTCTCCAAAAGCCTGTCGTATAATGAGCAATTGTTAAATCTGCACAATCATCAATTCCACTTTGACCGGCATTTTCAAAATACAGCTTCACATTGATCGATGTTGCGCCACCTGCATCCGCAACTTCTGTAAGGTCCCAATATTCGATCATGCTAGAATTATTGAGAGTGGCATCTACGTTGTTTGCGTCTGCATGTGCTGTGTGAAAATATTGTACGTCAAAAATATCCCCTACATCATCAGGAGCAGAAATTTCCAATCGTGCCCAAATGGTGCTATCCCCAACAGGAAAAGCAAAAGCATCATTTCCTGTCTTTCTAACTTTTCCATCCACATAACTGTCTGCATCTCCACCATTCGAAGTTGCATTGTCCAAAAACAGTACGTAATCTGTGCTGGTCTCTGCTTCGATAATTCCTTGAGTAAACGTCAGCGAATTAACGATCGTTATGTCTGTATTGGTAGTGAGGTTGATGTTTCCACCGCTCTTATTTACAACAACATCATAGAATCGCTCATCATTTGCACTTCCATCATTGATTTTTTGAGTGGTAGAGCCATCAAAAGTCACTGCTCCATTTTGCTCAACAAATGGATTCGCATTCGAGCTTGTAACAGACCAGTCTCCGGCCAAAACAATTTCATAATTTGCACCTGTAACGTCCAACTGAGCCGTGCCTGAGACAAGCAGGTCACCATCAATATCCAGATGACCACCTAAATTAATTATCGCACTACTTGAGACATTAAGGTCATTACTAATCGTCAATGTAGCCAACGTAGTTTTAGCCAATGATGAATCTGCCGTAAGATTGTAGTAAGTTGAAACACTTGGCGTTTTAACGGTTTGAATGGCATTTCCCATATATCGAACTGTATTGCCTGTTGCTGAAGCATTTAATGTGCCGTCGTCTAGTAATGCCGCACCCACGTTCAAGGTGGAGTTTGCCGCATTGGTCCATACCATCGTTGCATCACCACCCATTATATTATCAACAACAGTAATGCTTCCATTATTTGTTATAGTAATATTGCTATTACCATAAGATAAATCACCCTGTAAGATTCTAAGAGAAGTGGTAGATAAAATTGTTTTAGAACCTGAAGTGATAGAAATTGTGGTATTTGAATTCAAACTGATTGTACCTACCCCATCTATATCTGTATTCGCTCCAGATATTATAAGAGACTTGTTGGTTCCAACATAGCTTCCGTCAATCGTTATATTCCCAGTAACCGTAAACTGCTTTATCCCCGCACTTAAGCTGCCTCCCGCATTTATCACAAAGTTATCGACGGTTGTATTGGCTACCAAGCTAACCACATGCGTGTTCATAATGCTCACATTATCAGTGGAGAGGGGGACGCAATTGCAATCCCAAGTGGTAATCTGGTCCCAGTCGCCAGTTGTAATGCTTTCAATAACTATGTACTTATTTACACTCAAGCTTGTAGAGGAAGAAGAACTACAGGAACCGCTATCGGCTACTACGGCAACCGTGCCCGTACCTGCGGAGCCCCAGTCCACAGTAATACTATTAGTAGAACCTCCACTAGCTTGTGTCCCGCCAGTAATCGTCCAGGTATAAGTATAACCCGTCGTGTTCGTAACAGAATATGCCTCACCAGTAGTGTTTTCGGGAATAGCAGTTTTACCGGAAACCGATGCAGGGGCTAAGGTGTGCACCGTAACTGAGAAATTAACTGTAGCACCATTTGTGCAGCCATTATTCTCAACCACACTCACATTACCGGCCACCCCAGTTCCACCCCAATCAACAGTTATACTTGTATCATTTGCTCCAGCAGCCGGATTTATAGTTCCTCCAGTCACTGCCCAGGTAAATGTTGACGTTGTAGAAGCTGGATAAGAGTATACAACAGAACTCTCACTTGTACATACAGAATTATCTCCAACCATTGACAGTGTCGATGGACCAGTACAATTTGTGCTATCCCCAAAACAATATTGTGCAGATAAAGTTCCAATCCCAGTACGTTTCGCAACTGGATTAACGGCGGCGTCATGTGCTCCATCAGCTGTCCATGCATTGCCAGAACCAGAACGGGTTAATAACCTCGTAGCTGAATTGATAGAAAAGGATGTAAATCCATTCCCGGCAAGATCCAGATCATAACTAGTTGAGCTAATGCCATCTGCCGCTGTCAAATCCCAATAGCCTTCTACAAAGCTGTTGTAGATGGTTATCCCTCCATCCGTTAAACTTAAGCCATTAGATCCAGGATCAGACGAGACAAACTGAGCTGTAATCGTTCCGCCCGTTCCCATAATGTTATTAAATGTAGCCTGGGCATAGTTATAGGCAGAGCTGGTTCCAACAGGAAAGAGGAATGCCGTTGCTGTGCTTGCACTATTTATCCACCTTTGAAATTGCCCGATAATCGTACCTCCAGTTCTGGTCAATGTACCCTCATTGGTGATGTCAGTACCTAGTGTGAGCACATTAGATCCTGGATCGATAAGGCCCGCTTTCATGTGAAGCAAATTAGAGGCAGTTACATTGTCATTTAAAGTTAGAGTTCCAGAAGACTTATCAATTTCTAAATCATAAAATATTTCAATAGATGTATTGGTAATACTCTGTGCACCAGCACCATCAAAAACAACTTTTGCCATATTTTGAACGAACTCACCATTGTTGATCCAATCGCCTCCTATATTAAGATCGTATCCATCGCAATCAAGCAAGTTATTAATGGTGAGATCCCCAGCCACTATGGTGCTGGCGACAATATCTTTATTACCTGCCCCTGAAATGGTGAGATTATAATAACCACCAGAAGCAATTGTAACAGTCTGAAAATCTGGTCCGAAGAAATTTATTGTATTTCCAGAGGCGGAGGCAGTCAGCGAACCAGCCGATAATAATATGTATTTGATATTCAGTGTGGCGTTTACTCCATTTACCCAGAATGAAGTTGCATCGCTTCCCTCAATATTTTCTGCAGTAAAAATTCCATTATTTGTCAGGGTTCTGCCACCTTCTATTTCGACCGTTCCGTCTGTTTTGACAAGATCCGCCGTAGAAAGAATCGTCTTATCACTGCCCTCAATACGAAAAAGTCCAAGATTAGATATTGTACCTGTACCGTCAATGGTTTCAGATCCCGTTGTGCCCTTCAAGAAAATATCTCCCGGTGTGTTGCCCGCATGATTACCGCTATTTGAATAATTTCCAGTCACATTAATATCCTGATTGTTCAGATTTAAGGTGGAGGTTTTTTGAATGGTTACATTTCGAATAGTTTGCGTGCCGCCTGCATTGGACAAGGTAACCGTGTGCCCACTACATACTATTGCATCATCCGTAGCGCTTGGTGAAGCCGCAGCAGTGGCGCCTCCACAACTGTCAGTTGACCAGGTTGCTGCAACGTCCCAGTCTCCGCTTCCCCTTGAATAGTAGGTAGTTTGTGCAATGGAAGAATTCAGCGATACAGCTGTAAGCAATACAATCAGCCATCTCCTTTCCAACGTTCTCTTGAATTCTCTCTCTCCATTCCCCATAGCATCTCCAATTTCCTAAGCCCTACTTATAAACTGTCTAAAAGTGAGCAACATAATTTGCTACTTACCTTCAATATAGATACGGCTAAGTTAGTTAGGGGTTACACTCCATACCTAAGAATTTCTACGAGCATTTAAAGGTTTTGTCTGAATTTTTATGAATAGCTTAATTTCAGAAATCAAATTAAACCTGATGATTGTAGAAATTACAGAACTTTATATGCTCAACAACAGAAGATATGCCAAATTATATTTTGAATTACACCTATCTACTGCAGGTTATTAGTTTTCAACACTTTACAGAAAGAACTGTTAGTTCATTGTTTCAATTTTAGACGAATAATAGATAATAACCGATAAACTTTTGATAAAAGCCATATTTTATTTGCTTTTGAAGCAAGACTAGCGTGCGTAAGCCGTGATGTAGGTACGTTAAAAATTATAAGTACGTTTAAAGCTTCCTATAATGAATAATCCATGGATTTGCGAAAAATAGACCCCTATTTTGGAATGACGCCGGCCAACTGCTTGCCTGACAATTGTTTTTGTGAGGCTGTACGCTATGGCGAATGGATAAGGCAACCTGCAGATACATGGTCCAATCTAGCCTTCATTTTTGTCTCAATTGTTATAATTTGGATGGTTTACTATCAAAAGCCAGAGACGAGGAATAATCTAGCACAAAACCCTTCTTACTCCTGGCTATTTGCTCTGGCATCTTTCCTTACTGGAGTAGGAAGTTTTTATTACCATGCCTCCCTTACCTTTATGTCTCAGTGGTTTGATGTGATGGGCATGTACTTTTCCGTGACCTTCTTTATCATCTATAATCTGGACAGGCTACGAAAGCTTGGCCCGACAAAGGTGTACGCCTCCTACTTTGCCATAAATATTCTTCTGGGTGTTCTGCTGGTCACCATCCCAGAAGCACGGCGGTACCTATTTGGATCGTTTCTGTTCTTACTATTGTTTTCGGTGTATTATTCTCAGGTAAAACTAAAAACTGAAATTAGAACTGGTTATTTATACTGGGCCATTGCATGCTTTGCTGTAGCCTTCGGACTGTGGATATTGGATATTAAACATATCGTTTGCGTTCCAGATAGTTTATTCCAGCTACATGCGGTCTGGCATTGTCTTTCTGCGCTGTCGGGATTCTTCATATATATGTATTATCGTTCGGAAGATGCAAAAGTATAGTTGCTACACGCATTTAATTCTCAAACCATCATTGCGAACATACAGGGTACGTGAAGCAATCTTGCTTATACAGTGTGGACTCGCAATGACGTTTCTTATTTGTGCTTCTTGTATTGCACAAGATTCGCCATTTGTTGTAGTGTTAGGCACAATACAGGACGCCGGCTCACCACAAATAGGATGTGAAAAGAAATGTTGTGAAGGGCTTTTCGTGAATCCGCGAAATGACAGGAAGGTAGCATCATTGGGGCTAATAGATCCCACGAACGCGCAAATATGGTTAATTGATGCAACACCCGATTATCCATCTCAATTGAGAGCATTGAGAAATCATGCACCATTTGAAGCATATGAAAAATACACTGGAATTTTTCTTACCCACGCGCACATTGGTCATTATACTGGGTTGATGTACCTGGGCAAAGAGGCATTGAACGCCAACAAGGTTTATGTTCATGCGATGCCACGAATGAAATCCTTCCTGGAAACCAATGGCCCATGGAATCAGCTCGTGAGCAAGGAGAATATTGTTCTGGCGGATCTTTCTGATGCAACAGACTTACAACTTTCGCCCAAGCTGCGTGTAACACCATTTCTTGTTCCCCACCGTGATGAGTTCTCTGAAACTGTTGGTTTTAAAATCAAAGGACCCCTTAAGACACTGCTGTATATTCCGGACATAGACAAGTGGAGTAAATGGTCGAAAAGCATTGTAGCGGAAGTTCAGGCTGCTGACTACGCAATTATTGACGGTACATTTTATGACGGGGATGAAATAAAGGGGAGAGATATTTCTGAAATCCCCCACCCTTTCATTATTGAGAGCATGGAGCTGTTTAAGGGTCTGTCAAAAGAGGATAAGGCCAAGATTTATTTCATACACTTCAATCATACAAATCCGCTGATTAACCTAGAAAGTGATCAGGCAAAAGAAGTCCTAAAGGCAGGATTTAATATTGCGCAAATTAATCAAGTGATTAAGCTATGATGTATCTCCGGTTGGCTCTTGTTTCTATCTGTATACTGGCCTTGTCATGCGATAGCAATGCTCAATCCCGAAAGAAAAAGAAAAGGAAACACGAGTCTGTTTGCGTATTAACTGTGCCGAGCACTATGGTTTGGAACGAGGAAAAAGGTCCTGTGATTCAGAGCAACTGCAATTTGCTTAAAATGGAATTCAAAATCTATGATCGCTCCGGCACACTGGTGTATCGTGCGGACACGGCCATGTTTGTAAAGCCTCCATTCTATCAGCTAGACATTGTGCGTGAAGAGTTAGAGGAGGTTAGCAAAACAGCAATAGTTACTGGAATGCATAGTTGGATTGCCAACTATACCGTTCGGGGTGCAGAGACCCTCGAAGTGAAATCCACAGAGGGTAGGTTTACCCTGATTAAATAGACATATGCAATCTGAGCCTGTCTGCGCTTGCGCCACCGCTAAAGCTTTAGCGCACGCGGCTGGGAACCTCAGCGATCGTGGCAGGCATAGCGAAGAATCTTGCTTTAACTAAACTATGGATTCTTCGCTTCGCTCAGAATTGCAAAATGTGAATTTCCGGACTCTTGTTTGACCATTATTTGTCTAATTTTGCTAGCCCAATGAATACCCCTACAAATGCAAGGATACCCCCATTCCAATTGCACGTTGTTCTTGATAAGAAAATATCTAAAGAAGCCCATTTCTTTGGCGCTCATTTTAGTTCTAATACTTCACGGTATAAACCCACAGCAAATCCTTGCGCTAACAAGTGGGCCATCTCAACCAGAATATTCATCATTCGCTGCTGTTAATTCAAGAAATCTAGTAGACCCTTTTACCGGGGACTTTTCCTATTCTATTCCCTTAATGGAGGTTGGGTCATTTCCAATAAATCTGTCTTACAATGCCGGTATTAAAATGGATCAAGAAGCTAGCTGGGTAGGTCTTGGTTGGAACATCGACCTTGGCTCCATTACAAGATCAATGAATGGAATTCCCGATGATTTTAGAGGGGCTGACGTCATTAAGAAACAAATTAATATTAGACCAAATCGAACAGTTGGAGTTAGTATTGCGCCCG
>NVRZ01000137.1 GCA_002401055.1 Bacteroidota bacterium | reverse complement strand
ATATTTCTACAAAAGCGTCAATTAAGGAAATGGTTTTACCAGGCTTATTGGCCATTGTTACTCCAGTAGCAATTGGTTTTGTTGGAGGAGCTGAAATGCTTGGCGGCCTTCTGGCTGGAGTTACCGTTTGTGGTGTATTGATGGCAATCTTTCAATCAAATGCAGGAGGTGCATGGGACAATGCCAAGAAAATGATTGAAAGTGGTGTTGAAATTGATGGTGTAACTTACAAGAAAGGTTCTGATCCGCATATAGCTGCAGTAGTCGGCGACACTGTTGGTGATCCTTTTAAGGATACTTCAGGGCCTTCATTGAATATTTTATTGAAACTTATGTCTGTGGTAGCGTTAGTAATTGCACCTAGTATTGCATTGGATCTTCCAACTACAGATGAGATCATCTCTTCAGAACCAGTAGAGGCAACCTCCAGTATTGAGAAAAGCTCCAATGTTATAGAATTCGAGCAGATGAATAAGGCCAGAATTTACGAGGTTACTCAGGCTCTTGCGGAACAGCAGGCAAAGGACAGGCAAGAGAATAAGGAACGAATTGACCAGGCAACTAATCAACTCGCCACCCAAAACACGGGAGGCGAGTAGCTAGCTTTTAACTGTTCATCTTGAATTTTATCGGTAAGGTGAAGTTCACATCTACTTTAGAACCTCTTCGTTCACCAGGTGTCCATTTGGGCATCAGCTTCACAACACGCAACGCTTCCTTGTCAAATGCTTCAGAAACTCCCCTGAGTATTTTGATTGATTTAATGGCTCCATCCTTTCCGACTATAAAGCTGATATATACTATTCCCTCCTTAGCACTTAACTTCTCCGAGGCTGGATAAGCTATATGCTTCTTTAGGAACTCAGCAAGTGCGGCTTGCCCTCCTGGGAATTCTGGCATTCTTTCGATAATTGAAAATGTCTCCTCCTCAAGAGCTACAACCTCCAGACTTTCAGAGAAGTCAGCTGATGACGAACTGTAGTCCTTCTTGCTCTCTTTTCTCAATCTGTGGCTACGAGCATAGGATCCAGCAGGTTTACCACGACTGCCGTAACTAAAGGATGTATTACCTCCAACAGCGAGATTAGATACCCCGTCCGGCAATGGCAGCGGTTGCTTAACAGAAACTATTTTCCCGTCCTTATTTCTGACTTCAGAATCTATAGCAACGAATGACGTATATGCAGTTAGCAAATTGTAGTTTAAGCCTAGATTTATCACTTCCTTTTTAATCTCCTCATCAAAAGTAACATGGTTATAGTCGTCGAGCATTGCGATTTGGTTTCTAGCCCATAGGTACCTTAAAGCCGAGTTCGCAGCATCCAGACTTGCGTCTTTCACTTTCAGGCTGGCTGTATATTCTCCCAAGCCGTTTTGTCCTTTTAAATCAATTGTACCTGATGCTGACCCTCTCCATTTTCCATAAATAAGAACAGGCTTCTCCGCAAATACATCCGGAATCGTAATTGGTTCTACGTCATAGGCAGTAAATCCATTATACGAGACCTTAATATTTGTGAGTACCGGTGAATCCACGTATTTTTTGAATTTTGCCGCTTGGGCTTTTGCCTCTTTCGGCTTGGTTATGATAAATGGCGTACCCTGGCCAACTCTTGCCATTCCCTCAATTATGTAGCGATTCACGCTACTTCCAATTCCAAATGCGAATACGTTCGCATCAGATAAGTTGTTTCGAATTAAATCAAAAGTCTTTTTCTCCACAGAAACATATCCATCCGTCGCTATGATGATTGTTCTCGAAAAACTATCATCCACTCCCATATCAATGGCATCCTGAATTGCAGGAAGCAATCTGGTTCCGCCACCCCCACGCTGATTTTCTATCACATTGATGGCTTTTGAAATATTTGCCTGTGTTGCTGGGATGGAATTTGGAGCCATTCTGGTTGATCCACCTGCGAAAAGTATAACATTGAATTTGTCCACCAGGCGTAAGTCTCCCAGAAGATTTCTCATAAGCTCTTTGGTAATATCCAGCGGAAATCCGTTCATAGATCCGGATACGTCAACAATAAATATGTATTCTCTAGGAGGAATTTGCGCCACAGCTACTCTTTTGGGAGGCTGAATCATCGCCAGAAAGAAGTTTTCCGTTTTCCCTTTAAAGAGTAATAAGCCAGTTTGAATTTGATTTCCTGTGAGCCTGTATCTGAGGATAAAATCTCTATTACCACCCAGTCTCTCAGAGCTTTTCAAGCTCAATGCCACCGTTGCAGGACCGTCAAAGTTTACATTTACCTCATGTGAAGTACATCTCACATCTTTTATTGGCATGGAGGCGTTGATAGTAGCCTTCAAATCAAATGTGTAAGGAGTTTCAATTCCGTCCTTCATATATGGATTGGCTACCCATAAATCCGATGTGGAAGCAGTCATTTCTGAAGTTTCAGTGTACCTCGGACCAACAACAGTTGGATACACAAACTCATAAACTCCATTTTCTGGAATAAGGGTTTCAGTGTATTTTAATATGACCGTTATTCTATCGCCAGGTAATATATTGGCCACGTTCATTTGAAAAACATTTGGTCTATTTTGCTCTAATAAAGAGGCGGTTTTCCCCTGAGCCTTCGCCAGCTCATAATCTTTACGGGCTTTCTCACGCTCTTCCACTTTCGCGATAAGGGTCCTGTCCCCCACCCTCATTTCCATGCTATACACGGCTGCTCTGGTGGAAGCGGGGAAAACATATATCGCCTCTATTACATTGGTGCCTTCATTCTTATATTCCTGCGTGATGATAACATCCGCTATCACCCCTGCAATATTTACCTTAGCTTCTGTACTTTTTAAAGGAAGCTTGTCCGTTGAGGGATCATCAGAGTCTATAAAGAAATAAGGGGATAATGTTTTGTCTACTGATTCTGATTTACTTCTTGCACTTCCAGTATCGGTAATACTGACTAATCCAAGTATTGTAAATAGAATGATAAGTATGCTGGATATTTGAAGTCCAACAGTTCTTTTGTTTTGTGATGTGTTCATGACAGTGTTTTTTAAGTGAATAATCTTTTAAATCAAGCTTAATAAGTCGCTCATTTAATAGATGCACCCATTGATCAGATTCCACAAAACGCAAAATTTATTTTACATCTATATCAGGAAGGCGCACAAATATTTTTGATAAAATTATTTTGGTGCGAAGTTTGCAGTTACAACATTTGTCAAGAAAATTTGTCTCAACGTGTTTTTCAGACTTAATAAATCCTACAAATCCCTCAGCGATAAAGAACTAATAACTCTTTACCGCAAAAAGAATGAGAAACAAATCGTTGGCATATTGTTCAAACGATATACCCACCTCGTGTTTGGTTCTTGCATGAAATACCTTAAGAATGCTGACGAAAGTGAAGATGCAGTAATGGACATCTTCGAAAAATTGTTGGAGGATCTAAAGATTCATCAGATTGATAATTTTAAAAGCTGGCTCTATTCCGTTGCCCGCAATCACTGCTTAATGCAGTTGAGAAAAGAGAAATCTTCAAAGAGTGGAGTAGTTGAATTTAAAATAAATGACGTTGAGCGTGTGGAATCGATCGATTTGTTGCATCTTAATGAGGAAGTAGAAAAAGAACAGTCACTACAGGGATTGGAAACTGCAATTGCTGATTTGAATGACGAGCAGAGAAGGTGTATAGAACTGTTTTACTTGGAACAGAAATGTTACAATGAAGTAGCCGAGATCACCACATACTCTTTGAAAGAAGTAAAAAGTTATATTCAGAACGGAAAAAGGAATATAAAAATGCTGATGCTAAATCAGAGATGACTGGTAAGGAACATATAGATATTTTTTCAAGAAGCCGGTGCCTATCAGAGAATGACCTGCGCGCGTATGCTGAGAATAGTCTATCTGCAGAGGAGAAACTAAGTGTCGAGAAACACCTAGTGGACTGCGAGTTGTGCACCGATGCATTGGAAGGTTACAAGTTGATGAACGATCCTTCAGAATTTGAATTAAGAACTTCCAGTATCAATCGTCAAATAGATGCCAAATCCGCTACCTCATCTGTCTTTTTGAATCGAGAGAAACTGTCCTACGTTGCTGCCGCTGCGGTAGTTCTAATTTTCTGTAGCGTCGTTTTTGTACTGATTGGCAATGTCTCAAAAGAATCGAATCAATTGATTAGCGACGAGATCAAACAAGACAGATACCAAGAAGATATAGAAAGAGATGTTCATGTTCAAGCACACGCAGCTGAAAGAGACAGAACTGATAACAAGAGTAGTATAGAAACCTCAACCAGCTTAAGCACAGCATCAGAAAAACTTGGTGGTGTTGCTAACGAAATAGACGAATCGAGCATAGAAGACGTCAATTTTAGTTACGGTGCTGCCGCCACCGAAACTGTATCTGGTAAGCCGCCGGCAGAATCCCCTGCATTAACAGTTGATGGAAATAGAAATTCTGATGTTGCAGGGGACTTGGGCCGTGAGACGACAATCTTAGAAGATGAAGATAACTTTCAAATAGCCGCAACGGACATCCCGCTTGATGATATGACAGAAACAGATAACAAAAGGAAAGATTCAGGGAAAGAGGGGAAGGGCGAGGATGTTGAAATAGCAGCAGGCTTCTATCAGGATATAAAGACTGACAAGGAAAAAGAGAGAATCACATCAAAGAGTAAAAAAAATACGCAGACGGTGGTGAGTACTCGCTCCAAAGGAAAACTTCAAGAAGAGGGTAAGTCTCAAGTTCTTGTAAGTAAATCAATAGAAACAAGCAGCGATTACTCAATTGTTAAATCGGAATTATCCAATCAGGCAACGGTCTTGGAATCTGCAGAGGAGATTGAAGCTGAAGAAATCGCTCCCTTGGTAGGAGAAGAAGAACCATCCCCAACACCTTCATTAAAATCTGGAGAAGAAGGGCGGCCAAGATATGTAGGAGGGAATATACAAATAGCCCAATACCTTTTGGATAACATTAAATATCCTGATTCCGCAATAGCTCAGAAAATAGAGGGAACGGTGTTCGTTCAATTCCAAGTAGAAACGGATAGCAGTTTAACCAATGTGATATCTCTAAACGATATCGGAGGAGGTTTGGATCAGGAGGCCGTTCGAGTGGTCAAATCTATGCCGAACTGGATCCCCGCAAGGAAAAACGGCAAAACAGTATCACAAGAGTATAAACTTCCCGTAAAATTTAAATTGAAAGAGTAGCGGACTTAGGCGATTTCGAAAAGGCCGTAAATTTTAGAGTCGATCTTCTCAATAATTTCTCCCAGGTCTTCTGCATTATCGAAGAAGCTATTCGCATCCACATCTATTATCAACAAGTTTCCGCTCTCGTAAGTGCTGATCCATGCTTCATAACGCTCATTTAAACGTTTAAGATAATCTAAGCGAATAGATTCTTCATAAGCCCTACCCCTCTTTGAAATTTGGTTTACCAACGTTGGGATACTCGCCCTGAGGTAAATAAGCAGTTCGGGTGGCTGAATAAATCGCATCATGCTATTAAACAGCGCGATATAATTTTCATAATCTCTTGTAGTCATCAGTCCCATCGCATGAAGGTTCGGCGCAAATATGAAGGCATCTTCATAAATAGTCCGATCTTGAATTGTAGTCTTCTTGCTATCCCGAATCTCCATGATTTGATTCAGACGACTATTGAGAAAGTATATCTGGAGATTAAATGACCAACGCTGCATATCATCATAAAAGTCATCCAGATAAGGATTGTCCTCCGCATCCTCATAATGCGTATTCCACTTATAGTGCTTAGCCAGTAATTTGGTTAAAGTAGTCTTGCCTGCACCAATGTTTCCGGCAATTGCAATGTGCATGCTCTGACGTTTTGATTTTTCCGACACGTGATGATTTTTACTTGTTTTCGTTGGTTTTAAAGTTATTAATTAATCTTTAATATCATACAATTCCAATGCGTTTTCTTTTAAAATCCCCAATAACCTGGACTGTTTTTCATACCCCACCGAAACTGTTTTCTCTTCGCCTTCAGGAATTTTCATATCGTACTCCTCAAAGGATTTTTGATTATAACTTTTGAGCAAACCATCCTTATAATAAAATATGTTGTCGCCAGATAATTGGAACCTCCCAAGTCCCTTTAGTGGTATTGTTTTATAATAAGCACCGTACAAATCAAATACAAGAATTCCAGTTTCCGGACTATTCAAATAAACAAAGCTGTTGTACTCAATTAAAAAGTTTGGATTTATATCAACGCCCATAATCTGATTGATGTACCCACTTGCATGAGTGAGTTGCAGATTTCTGTCGAGGCGCTTTAGCTGAAATCCCTGTGTGTCATAGAACCAAATCCCATCATTATTTGAGGTACAACACAATATTGATTGGTCCAGAGCGAGCGACTCTAAAGATATAGAAGAGCCTATTGGACCAAGTACATCATCCAGAAAAAGAACCTTTCCGAAATCTTTGTAAAACACCAACGTACGAAGAGGGTTTGATGCATCTACCAGAGTAATACTTCCTAAGGTCTTGTCCGAGAAGGAACCAATCAGCGTCCCAGCCTTATCGTACTTTGAAATCTGATCATCGTTGATTAAGTAGCTAAATCCTAGATAATCAGTTGTGAAATAATTGGCTTTGGTGTCAATAACCATCACCTTTTTAAACTTTCCCTCGGTCGATTGAGCATTACTGACCAGCGTTAGAAGTACTATGCATACTACTCCCAGCCAATGTCGATTCAAGTTACTCAGCATAATCGGGTTCAGATATTCCAGCCAATTCTAAAATTTCATCAACGAACTTCCTGTCATTCGACAACCTGGGCACTTTGTATTGCCCACCCAGTCTACCTTTCGATTTTAACCATTCCCAAAAAGTCCCTTCTTTCATCGATCTAACAATTGGCATTCTCAACGTTAAGTTTCCTGTCCGTTTCGCTTCATAATCGGAATTTAACGATTTCAGGGCATTGTCAAATACCTCTGTGAAATATTCCAGATCATCAGGTTTCGTTTCAAATTCAATGAGCCATTCATGAGCTCCTGATCCATGATCTCCCATGTAAACAGGGGCTGCTGTATATTCCTTTATTACAGCACCCGTTTTCTTACACACAATATCCAATGCTTGATTGGCATTGTCAATAATCAACTCCTCACCAAACGCATTTATGAAGTGCTTTATTCTACCTGCTACTCTTATCCTGTACGGGTTCAACGTGGTGAATTGAATGGTATCCCCAATTTGGTAGCGCCACAACCCTGCATTGGTTGATATGATGATCGCATAATTTACGCCCGTTTCCACCTCTTCCAGCCTTAAGGTTTTGGGAAACTCTTTTCCAACCTCCTCAAGTGGCTGGAATTCATAATAGATGCCATAATCTAACATCAACAACATCTCATTGGGTACTTCTCTATCCTGAATACCAAAAAACCCTTCGGAGGCAGAATAGGTTTCCAAATATTTCAACCCTTCATAAGGAAGTATTTTTTTAAATTGTGATCGGTAGGGGTCAAAGTTCACACCGCCGTGAATCATCAGCTCCATATTTGGCCAGACTTCTACTAAACTCTCTTTCTCGCTATATTCCAATATGTGTTTCAAGAGAACCAAGGTCCATGAAGGAACCCCAGCAACGCTAGTTACATTTTCTTTAATTGATCCGTCAGCAATGATATCGATCTTCTTTTCGAAGTCTTCCATCAAGGCTACGGATCGCTCGGGTGTTCTGATAAATTCGGTCCAAAAAGGTGAGTTCTGAATCAGAATTGAAGATAGATCGCCATAGTAGGAGTCGTTGCTGAAATTGTTCATCTTATGGCTACCACCCATTGTAAGGAATTTACCATCGAAGATCTCCGTCTCTGGGTTGTTGTGACAATATATAGTAAGCACAT
>NVRZ01000136.1 GCA_002401055.1 Bacteroidota bacterium | reverse complement strand
TAAATCCTGCCCAAAAAGAAGCTGTAGATAAAATTGAAGGGCCAGTACTGGTAATTGCAGGACCTGGAACAGGAAAAACGCACCTGCTGGCGGCAAGAATAGGCAACATATTAAAAAATACCGACGCACTGCCCTACAATATCCTTTGCCTAACTTATACCGAAGCTGGAACAATAGCAATGCGCAAAAAATTGCAGATGTTCATTGGACCTGCAGCATACAGGGTGAGTATCTACACCTTTCACGCTTTTTGCAACGACATTATTCAACACAACCCATCCTATTTTGGCAATCGCGAGCTAGAACCAATCTCTGAATTAGAAACTGTTGATCTGTTAATGAAACTATTGGATGATCTCGACGCGTCAAATCCGCTTAAAAGATTGTCAGGCCAGATTTACTATGATGTTCCTTTAATGAAAGATCTATTTCGGAAAATGAAAGAGGAATCGTGGACCCCAGAACATATAGGAAAGTGTATCGACAACTATCTTGAAGACCTCCCCCTTCGCGATGAATACATTTATAAAAAAGCTAACTCCAAGAAGAATATCAAAGTAGGCGATGTTAAGCAACACTTGATAGATAAAGAGGAGGAGAAAATGACCAAGCTCCGAGAAGCGTCACGCCTCTTCTCCAAATATCGGGACCTCATGAAGAGGAACAATCGGTATGATTATAACGATATGATACTCTGGGTACTGGAAGCTTTTGAAAAAGACGAGGACTTTCTGAGAATACAACAAGAAAAGTATCTCTACTTTCTGGTAGACGAATATCAGGATACCAACGGATCGCAAAATGAACTGTTGAACTTCCTTATTAACTACTGGGACAAGCCAAACGTATTCACCGTCGGTGATGACGATCAGTCCATTTTTGAATTCCAGGGTGCCCGCATGCGGAACATCATGGATTTCTATGAATCCTACCAGGAAAACATCAAAGTAATTTTGATGGAGGACAATTACCGGTCTTCTCAGAATATTTTAGATGCATCAAGAGTCCTGATTGAAAACAACGAGGAGCGACTTGTAAATCAGATAGATGATTTACAAAAAGTGCTCACCGCTAAAAACAGCGATGTGGCCAACTCCGAGGTACAGCCAGAAATTATTAGCTACTATAACATCAAACACCAGGAGACAAGTGTTGTTGACGAGATTGAAAAGCTGTACAAAAACGGAGACCCCCTGAGTGAAATTGCCGTAATATTTTTTAGACACCGACAAGCTGAGGAGATCATTAATTTGATGGAAAAGAAGGGAATTCCGTATAACGTTACCCGCAAAATCAACATACTTGAGTTACCTCTTATTCAAAACCTCATTAAGATCCTGGATTACATTAATCTTGAAACACAAAGGCCGCACAGCGCTGAGCACCACTTGTTTGAAATTATGCATTTCAATTTTTTAGAACTGTCACCGAGAGATACGGCAAAAATCATGTTCCATTCCGGTAGTGACTGGAAGTTAAAGTTGAGAGAAGTACTCACTGATCAGGATACATTGAAAGAGTTGAATCTTGAAAACATGGAGGCTATCACCGAGTTTGAATTCAATATTAACTACTGGATCAAGGAGAGTAAGAACATTACATTACAAACATTGTTTGAAAAAATCATCAATAGAGGTGGCGTGCTAAAGGAAATCATGAATTCTCCAGATAAGACCTGGCTGATGCAGGTTTTGATTAGTTTCTTTGATTTTATCAAAGAAGAGAGTATGAAGAATGCGAAGGTGTCTCTTAAAGTGTTCCTCAGAACGCTTGAAAAGATGGAACTGAACAAGATTGGTATTAACGTCAACAGAACCGTATTTCAGGAAGACGGAGTGAATTTTGTAACCGCACATAGCTCCAAGGGTTTGGAATTTGAACGTGTTTTCTTGATAGGATGCAATTCCGACGTTTGGGATAAGAAAGGAAGAAGCTACTCCTATTCTTTACCTGATACGCTAACACATACCAATCCGGAAAACATAGAAGAGTCTGCTAGACGCGTGTTTTTCGTTGCAATGACTAGGGCCAAAGAGCACCTGCACATTTCTTTTGCCGCAAAAAACAACAATGGAAAGGATTTAGAGAAATCGGTTTATGTGGCAGAGTTACTTGAAAGATCAGAGCTGGAAATAGTTGAGAAGCACCTTTCCGCTGAGCGAATAACAGAGCTATCAGCAGAGAGCTTAACGGAATTGATTTTACCGAAAGCTGACATGCTGGATTCTGATTTTATAACAGCTAAATTGGAGAATTACAGTTTAAGCGTTACACACCTCAATAAATATTTGGAGTGCCCTGTGGCGTATTACTATAGTGTAATTCTACGAGTGCCCGCAGCAAAGAATGATTCTATGGCATTCGGTTCAGCAGTTCATTGGGCGTTAAAAAGCATGTTCGATAAGATGCAAGAATCAGGAAACGAGAAATTCCCACCTAAAGAGGATTTAGTCGCTGATTTCATGTTCGACATGAGGAGAAATGAAGCCTCATTTAATGAACAACAGTTCGAGCGAAGAAAAGAGCTGGGCCAAGAGATATTGCCAGGTTATTACGACAAGTATGTGAATAGTTGGAACAAGGTTGTGGTTTCTGAATACAACATCAAGCATGTGGAGATGGATGGAATTCCAATAAATGGCAAGATCGACAAGATGGAATTCAATAAGAGAGAAGTGAATGTGGTTGACTACAAAACCGGAAAGGTGGAGAATGGAATAAAGAAGTTGAAGCCACCAAGTGAAAAGGACCCTTTGGGAGGAGACTATTGGAGACAAGTAGTTTTTTACAAGATACTGATGGATGAGATAAGGCCGAAGAAATGGACGATGATAAGTGGTGAAATTGATTTTATAGAGAGGGCAACGACCAAGAGTAAAGATTATGTGAAGGAAAAAATTATTGTGGAGCGAGGCGATATAGTTATTGTAAAGGAGCAGATCAGGCAGACCTGGGAGAACATTATTGGCCAGAAATTTGAGGTAGGTTGTAACAGCGAAGACTGCTCTTGGTGTAACTTTGTTAAGAATCAATACGTTTCAGAGGAAAGTTTAGCAGTAGAAACAGAAGGATAATACCATATAACAACCTTAAAGTCAGCACTATGAACAAGCAATCCACACATTTTAATCTACTCTTAGCACTCATTATCGGAATGACGAGTGTTCAGATTTGCTCTGCCCAGGAGCTGAATGCTACTCTTACAGAGGCCCTGCTTAATGTTACAGTGGTAAGTGAGGCTGGCAACCCTCCCGTGGGGGATACAATCTGGTTTGTGCCAGAAGGTGCTGAGGAAGGTTACTACGGCGTCACCAATGAAACAGGAAAATTCTCCATGTTAATAGCAAATGGAGTTACATATGAGGCAAGATTCAAGAATAGCCAGGGTCAGATTCAAAAGGCCTCCATTCCGATACCGGGTAATGAAAAGATTGTCTTTGACTTCAAGCTCAACTATGAATTACCAAGAGTGTATACCTTGGATCAGGTGTTTTTTGCTACGGGTAAGGCGACACTTACAACTGCTTCATTTGCTGAATTAAACGAGCTGATTGAAGTTATGAAGTTCAAAACGGCAATGAAAATTGAAATTGGAGGACATACCGATGATGTTGGCGAAGACGCCGCGAACCAGAAACTATCACAAAACAGAGCCAATGCCGTGAGAAACTACCTGATTAAAAAAGGCATAACTGGAGATAGGGTCTCAGCCGTTGGATATGGCGAATCAAAGCCGGTTGCATACAACAATACGCCTGAGGGCCGTCAGAAAAACCGAAGAACCGAGGTTAGAATATTGAGCCAATAGTTAATCATTTGGTTTTCGACGCTGCACCTTTTTCTCGCCCTGCATTTTCTTGGCTTTCAATCTTCGCTCTTTTGAAGCTTTTGTAGGTTTACTTTTTTTTCTTGGTTTGTTCTTTTTTAGACTTTTTTCCAGCAGCTCGTAAAACTTCTCAATAACGCGCAGCTTATTTTGCACTTGAGACCTGGTCGCATCTGAGGTCAGCTTCAAGATGTCCTCACTATTAACTCTCGATGCTAACTTTTCTTTCAGTAAGTTTTTTTGGCGATCAGTCAACAACGCAGTTGCCTTTAGATTAAAGCTCAGCTCCACCTTTGTCTCTACTTTATTCACGTGCTGGCCGCCGGCTCCCCCGCTGCGGGAAGTCCGAAACGTAAATTCTTTGTCAAATGCGGTACGTTCTAATTTCATAATACTAAATCATCTTTTGGAGACGAGGGAGATGGACGGGGGAATTAATCCCTTGCCCCATATCACCCATCCGTCTAGAGCGGGTCAACATCAACAATTACCCGAGTCGATTTTCCGATTTTGCTCAGCTTAAAAGTTTCGATCTCTGAGGCTAACTGTGCCTTGGCTTTGATAATTGAAGCACTCGTTTCTATTTTTAGCAGCATAACCTTGTTATACATATTTCGCAACCTGGCAATATGAGGATACTCAGGGCCAAGTAACCTATCGCCAAAATGCTCCCTAAGTTGGGTCGCTAATGTTGCAGCTCCCTGGTCTAGTTTTGCTGCATCTCTATGCCGTAAGGTAATATCGATAATCCTATAAAATGGTGGATACCTGAACTGAATACGCTGCCTTAACTCATCCTCATACATCCCAATATAATCGTTATTTATCACCTGATTTATAGTTGGATGTCCCTTGCTGAAAGTTTGCAAAATCACTGTACCCCTCTTCTTCTTCCTGCCTGACCTACCCCCTACCTGTGCCATGAGTTGATATGCTCTTTCGTGCGCGCGAAAATCAGGGAAGTTCAACATGCTATCTGCGTTTAAGATTCCTACAACACTAACGTTGTCAAAATCCAATCCTTTGGCCACCATCTGTGTTCCCACAAGAATATCAATTACCCCTTCTTCAAAGTCGCTAATAATATTGCTGTAAGCATGCTTGCTTCTGGTAGAATCCAGATCCATTCTGCGCACCTTTGCTTTTGGGAAAGTCTCCGCCAAATCTTCTTCAATCATCTCGGTTCCAAAGCCTCTGGTTTGCATGTCATTGTTGCCGCAGGCTCCACATCGGGTAATCGTTTCTTCTGCGTATCCGCAATAATGACATTGCATTCTTTTGTTGAACTTATGATAGGTGAGCGTGACATCACAGTTAACACATTGAGGAATCCAGTTGCAAGTATTACATTCCAAAAAGGATGAAAATCCGCGACGATTCTGAAATAGAATAATTTGCTCAGACAGATTCAAGGCCTTTTCCATCTCTGCTATCAACTTGGTAGAGAAATGAGATACTATTCTTTTCTTCCGATGCTCTTCTGACAAATCAACTGGAATAATTTCGGGCAGAACCATATCTGCATATCTGGAATTTAGCTCCACAAAACCATACTTTCCTTCTTTGGCATTATAGTAACTTTCTATTGCTGGTGTAGCTGTTCCCAACACGGTTTTGGCCTTGTGCAATCCAGCTAAATAGATTGCGGCATCCCTGGCGTGATAGCGCGGCGCGGGACTGTATTGTTTAAAAGAATTTTCGTGCTCCTCATCTACAATTACCAAACCCAGATTTTGAAATGGAAGAAAGAGGGCAGATCGTGCACCGATTATTATATCGAACTTTTCATCTGATTCCGAAGGTGACTGGCCAAGAATTGAGTTCCAAACTTCTACTCTTTCATTTTCATTAAATTTGGAATGGTAGACCCCTACCTTATTCCCAAAATGCTTACGCAATCGGGTAATTATCTGAGCGGTTAGAGCTATTTCTGGTAATAGATAAAGTACCTGCTGGCCAGTTTCTAGTATCTTTTGAATAAGCTTGATATAAATTTCCGTTTTGCCGCTTGATGTAATGCCGTGGAGAAGAACGACATCCTTCGATTTATGAGCTTTGTCAATTTGCTCAAATGCTTTTTTTTGAGGAACTGTCAATTGAACCTGCGCACCATTCTCGGCGTTGATTGAACTCATTGACAGTCGGCCAATTTCTTTGGAATAGAGCTCCAGAATTTCTTTTTTGACCAATTGGTTAATGATCCCTGCAGATGAACTTGTAGACTCCTGTAACTCCCGCTTTAGAACTTCACTGTGATCATCCTGATACCTGTTTGACAAAGTGACGTAACCCATCAGCAACTCCAATTGCTTTGGGGCCTTGCTGAGCTGATCAAATATCTCCTTCAACCTCTCCTCATTACCAGCTTGCTTTGTAAGGCGAACACAGGACACCGTTTTAGGTTTGAATTTACTCTTCAGGTTTTCCGTAACAGTAATTACACCTTTCTCTAACATCGATTTTATCAAGGAAAACGTGGTTTTTTGATCCACTATTTTGGCCACCTCTACTAGCGTCAAACTTCCGTGAATCTCAAGTGCATCTACAATCAGAAATTCTTTGTCATTAATTGGTACTTGTTCAGAATCATAGTCAGGGTTGAGTTGAATTAGAGATTCACTCGCCAACTTTAATCCTGAAGGAAGTGCAGATGCCATGACTTCCCCGATCGTACACATATAATAGGAGGATATCCACTGCCAGTGTTTGAGCTGCGTGTCATTTACAATTGGCACATGATCTAGCACCGACATGATGTATTTTGCTTGATAATTCGAAGGTGCCTTCTCATGAACAGAAAATACGATTGCACTATAAACTTTCGATTTTCCGAACTGAACAATCACCCTCTTCCCAACTTGGACTTCATCACCTATAGTGAATGGTACTCTGTAGGTGTAAAATTGTCTTAAAGCCAGTGGAAGGATGACATCAACAAAATATGTTTTTCTCTCCGTCAAAATACGAGTCACTTGTTCTTATAAGGTTAACCTGCCAGCGTCTCAATAATATTCAACAGATGTCTATTGATACTCTTGTGGTGCTTACAGGCTTTCTCAAAGGGTGTAAAGCTAATATCCCTGTGGTTTATTCCGATCATCTGGTTCGTTTTCCCTTCCATCAGGGCTGTCACAGAGCCAACTCCAAGGCGGCTCGCCAACACCCTGTCCATGCATGAAGGAGTACCTCCCCTTTGCATGTGCCCGAGTATTGAAACGCGCGTATCATAGTCCAAGCCATGCTCCTTTACCTTAGCAGCTATTTCCATGGCTCCTCCAGCATCATCGCCTTCAGCCACAATAATGATACTACTGGCATTTTTACTTTCCCCTCTCTTCTTCAAGTAGGTGATTAGCTCAGTAACGTGCGTTTTGGTTTCAGGAATTAATACTGCCTCCGCCCCGACAGCGATTCCACTTCTTAAAGCGATGAATCCTGCATCTTTTCCCATCACCTCAATAATGAACAGCCTGTTGTGTGCTTCTGCCGTATCTCTGATCTTGTCTACAGCATCTACTACAGTGTTAATTGCCGTGTCATAGCCAATTGTAAAATCCGTTCCGTACATGTCATTATCAATGGTACCAGGAATTCCTATAACTGGAAAACCGAACTTGGATATGAACTCGTTGGCACCTCGAAAAGTTCCATCTCCCCCAATAGCCACCAATGCGTCTATGCCCTGCTTATTTAGACTAGCAAGAGCCTTTTGCATTCCCGCCGGCGTTTTAAACTCTTCACATCTGGAGGTTTTCAATATAGTTCCACCACGTTGAATAATATTACCCACATCACTGATGCCTAGGCTCAGAAAGTCTCCGTCTATCATGCCCTGATAGCCATTCATAATCCCGCTTATTTCCACGTTCTCATTCAATGCTGATCTCACAACGGCTCTTATACATGCGTTCATCCCTGGTGCGTCTCCACCAGAGGTAAATACTCCAATATGCTGAATTTTGTTACCCATGTTCAAAGCTGTGGCTTTGGAGTGTAAAGGTATTTGAATAATGTGAGTAAAAAGAGCGAACCGTTGATAAATATTTCGCAAATGGGTATATCATTTTGATACATTT
>NVRZ01000135.1 GCA_002401055.1 Bacteroidota bacterium | reverse complement strand
AAATGCTGGAATTGACCATGGACATGGAAGCAGACCTAGGAATTGATTCAATCAAACGAGTGGAGATCTTTGGCGCGATGACAGCAGCGAATCCGTCGGTTGAAGGCGTTAATCCACAAGAATTAGCCGAGTTGAGAACACTACAACAAATAGTAGATTACATCTCAGAAAAGGCTGGAGGGACAGCAGCTCCTGTTGCGCCTGTCACACCAGCAGTAATTGAACCTGTCGCTGTTGCTGAACCAACTCCAACTCCAGCACCTGTATCAACTCCACCTGTAACGGCTCCACAGGGTTCTGCAGATAATGGAAGCATTGAGAAATTATTACTTGAAGTTATTGCTGAAAAGACTGGCTATCCATCAGAGATGTTGGAATTGACCATGGACATGGAAGCAGACCTGGGAATCGACTCAATCAAACGAGTAGAGATCTTTGGCGCCATGACGGCAGCGAATCCATCAGTTGAAGGTGTAAATCCACAAGAACTTGCAGAATTAAGAACGCTACAACAAATCGTGGATTACATTTCGGATAAAGCAGGAGGGACGAAGGCAGTCGTAGGCAATTCACCCGAGGTAGGGTTAAAAAAAAAAGAGCTAACGTTATCGGAGAAGAGCAAACCAGCTGAATCCAACCAGGTAATTCCCGAGTACGAAGAAGTTACTGTGCCTGTTACGGGCAACTATCCAAATGTTCCCAGATCAGCAGTTGTTCTTAAAAATATTCCTGAACCCGACAGGCTTGAAGTTATACTTGAGCCGGGTGAGATTACACTTATCACAAACGATGGCACAGCTGCAACGGTTGAATTGTGTTTAGAGCTCTTATCCAAGGGCCACAATGTAACTGTGCTTAGCTATCCTGCAGATCTGGTCAAGCCTGGAAAAAATGGGTTGCCATCAGGTGTTACAGAAGTTCATCTTAAAGATACTAGTGATTCAACGATTTCTGCCACAATATCAGGTATGAAAGGAGCTGTGAGTCAATTTATTCACATGCATCCACATCTAAGGTTTCCGTTGGGAAAATTGGGAATGCAATATGATAGAGAGAAATCTCTAATTAAGTCGGTTTATATACTCGCTAAATATTTGAAGGAGCCTCTAAATGGCCTTGCAGAAAAGCATAGAACTGCCTTTATGATTGTTACCCGTATGGATGGTGCGCTAGGCGTTGAGAATCCCGGTAATGTATCGGTGTTTGGTGGCGGATTATTTGGGTTGACCAAGTGTCTTAACCTCGAGTGGAGCAAAGTGTTTTGCAGGGGAACGGATATTGCACCAGGAATAAATGCCAAAGCTGCAGCCCAGAATATCTATGCAGAGTTGTTCGATGCGGATCAGTGCGTTACAGATACCAGTTACGGTACAGATGGTAAACGCTACACCTTGTTGGCCAAGCCTACGGTTGGAATAAAGAAAGGCCAAAAAATTAAATCTTCTATAACAAGAAAGAGCGTTTTCCTAGTAACAGGTGGAGCCCGTGGAGTAACAGCAGATTGCGTTAAGCAAATGGCCTCTTCATTTAAATGTAGTTTTATTCTGGTTGGACGTTCAGAGTTACAAACAACTGAGCCTGATTGGTCAGTAGGCGTTGTAGATGAAATAGAAATGAAGAGAAAAGCTATGGAGAGCCTCATATCTGCTGGGGAGAAACCATTACCAAAAGCAGTTCAGGGCATGGTTGGAAATGTGCTGGCCAAGCGTGAAATCGAAGCCAATCTCCAGTTTATTGTTGATCAAGGAGCAAGGGTTGAATATGTTGCTGCAGATGTTACCGATGCGAAAGTATTGAAAGTTGCCGTTGATAAGTGTACTGCAAAACTGGGTGGCATTACGGGTATAGTTCATGGAGCTGGAAGATTAGCGGATAAGCTTATTGAAAACAAAACTGAAGCAGACTTTGACGCTGTATTTGACGTAAAAGTGCAAGGATTGCTCGCTGTAACCCAATGCATTAACATAGAGGATATTAAGCACGTGGTACTGTTTTCATCAGTAGCTGGATTTTACGGAAATGTTGGACAAACTGACTACGCGATCGCGAACGAGATATTGAATAGATTGGCTCATCTCTTTAAAAAGAATCATCCAGATGTGCATGTTGTATCTATAAACTGGGGTGCATGGGATAGCGGAATGGTAAGTCCAGAGCTAAAGAAAATATTTGACGAGCACAACGTGTCATTGGTTCCTACTGATGAAGGACCGCATGCGATGATAGATCAATTAAGCAATGTATATGCGAACCAGCAACAGGTGGTTTTAGGTGGCACGTTACCAATGGCGAAGGCTGCTACGAATGATCCTTTGAAGACCTATATTATGCACAGAACATTGTTGGAATCGTCGAATCCATTTTTGAAGCATCATGTGATTCAGGGCAATGCTGTACTTCCAATTATCAATGCATCCACATGGATGGCACAGTCCGCAGCCGATCTCTATCCCGGCTTTCATCTAACTGGAGCGGAACAGGTAGCATTATTTAAAGGTATTGTGTTCGACGGAAATCAACAGGATAATTACCAAATTAAGGTCAAAGAATTGCAGAAGTCCGACGAAATCATTCAGGTTGAGGTGACGATTAGCAGTGATAGCGGCGCAACACTTCCAACAAACCATTACAGGTCTCTAATTAATCTGGCCAGTGCGCGTCCTACAGCACCTTCCATGCCGCTACCAGACTTGCATAGTTTGAAGGCCGTTAATCCCGATGCTTCCATCATATATAAAGATGGTACACTATTTCACGGTGCAGATTTTAGAGGTGTGAAGCAAATTTTAAAACTGGATGAGGGAGGAACACTGCTGCTTTGTGAACACGAAGGAGTGGACCCTAATCGTCAGGGTCAGTTTCCAGTTAAAGAGCTGAATGTATTTTTAACTGATGTGATGTACCAAAGTTTATTGATTTGGATTAGAAGATACCATGATTGTGCGAGCTTGCCTCTGAGTACAGAGATGGTAGATATCTATAAGGTGCTTCCTTTTGGACGTCCATTTTATGTGTTGTTGGAAGTAATAAGTTCAGATGAATTTGGAATGGAAGCTGACATTACTGCTTTCGATGCCGAAACTGGCAGCGTTTATATGAAAAGTTACAATGCTCGAGTTACCATGAGCAAGGAACTTCAATGGGCTTAATTTTATTATTCTCCCCAGAGTATTTGTGCACATGAATATCGAACAAGGATTAACGAATTAAGATTTTAGGAACTTGAATAATGAACAAATTTGATTTAGAAGAACGATTAATTGAATTTTCAGTATTGATAATTGAGATAGTAAGCGAAATACAAACTTCAAAAGCTGGGAGCCATCTCTCTGGACAATTAGTCCGTTCGGGTACTTCGGTAGCCTTAAATTATGGCGAAGCACAAAGCGGTGAGTCTAGAAAAGACTTTATCCATAAAATGAAAATTGTATTAAAAGAATTGCGTGAAACCTTCATTTGTCTGGAAATAATTCGCAGATCAAAGTTGTTCGGGACAGAATCGAAAATTGAAAAGGCGTTAAAAGAAAATAATGAACTGATTTCGATTTTTGTAAAAAGCGTTGAGACAGCTCAGAAGAACTTAATTCAATCAAATTGAATTATTAATCATTCGTAAATCGTTAATCGGTGTTCCTTGTTCTTAAATCGATTGGATTTAGAGCTAAATGAAAAAAGAGAGAATAGCTATAGTTGGTATGAGTGGCCTGTTTCCAGGTTCGGAAACCATTGATCAATTTTGGGATAACCTGGTTCAAAACAAAGACCTGGTCACAACTTCTACGGATGCCGAGTTTGGTGTATCTCCTGATATATTTTTCGATGATAAAAAAGGAAAGCTGGACCATTGTTATTCGTTAAGAGGTGGTTTCATACGTGATTTTAAATTCGACCCGACAGGTTTTGAGATCAAAGCAGATTTACTTTCAAAGCAAGCAGATCAGTTTCAATGGTCTCTTTTTGTGGCGCGCGAGGCACTGAAGGATAGCGGGTATTGGAACAGTAAAAGTCTTTCAAAATGTGGTGTGGTAGTAGGTAACCTGTCTTTTCCTTCGCAACACTCACGGCAATTGTTCGCACCATTGTATGCTGAGCTAACAGAACAGGTAATCAGTGAGTTGATAGGGGAAACCGTGAAAGTAAGTGCTTATAAAACTAATTATGCAGCTGATTTTGAAAGTACACTGCTGACCAATGCGCCTTCTGCGCTGATAGCACAGGCAGTTGGTTTGCAAGCAACTCATTATTCGCTGGACGCCGCGTGCGCATCTAGTTTATATGCAGTAAAACTTGCGTGTGACGAGCTGAATCTTGGTAAGGCAGACATGATGCTGGCAGGAGCTGTTAGTGGTTCGGACGCCTTATTTATTCATATGGGCTTCTCCTATTTTCATGCGTATGCCAAGGAAGATGAGCCCTCGGTGCCCATGCAGCAAGATTCTGGTGGGCTCACTTCTTCGGAAGGGGCAGGGATGTTAGTGCTTAAACGATTGTCAGATGCAAAGCGAGATGGTGATACTATTCACGCGGTAATTGACGCCGTTGGTTTATCGAATGATGGTTCAGGGCAGTTTTTGTTGAGTCCCAATCCTAAAGGACAAAAGCTTGCTTTTGAGAGAGCTTATGAAGCGTGTGATAAATCACCCGAAGAACTAGAGTATTTGGAATGCCATGCAACAGGTACTCCACTGGGCGACAAAACCGAACTAAATAGTATTTCAGATTTTTTCGTGGGAAAAGATGGACAGAAACCGATGATTGGTTCAGCGAAATCGAATATGGGCCATTTGCTCACCTCGGCGGGAATGGTTGGAATGCTGAAGCTTGTTCTTTCCATGAAGAATAATCTAATTCCTGCCACGATAAAGGTTAATGAGCCGCTTTCTTCAAATGATAAACAGATAGGGCCCGATCAACTTGTCGTGGAGAATACTGCGTGGCCTGGGAAGAATCATTGTGCTGCGATCAACACCTTTGGATTCGGAGGTACCAACGCACATCTCATTCTCTCTTCCTATAATGAAAAGGAAAAATCAAAAAAAGTTAAGAAGTCGATAACCAAAAACGAGTCTTTGGCAATTGTCGGCATGGGAATGCATTTTGGAAATTGTTCAAGTCTGGATGAGTTTTATATTTCGCTTTTTAACGGCGTGCAACACTTTCGCCCACTCTCCGACGAGAGATGGAAGGGCTTGGAGGAATTGAGCAGCCTTCAAGAAAAATACAAATTACCAGATAGGGAAAACATCAATGGAGCCTGGCTTGATGAGTTTGAGCTGAATATTATGCGTTACAAGATTCAGCCTAAAGAAGCAGAAAGACTGACTTTGCAGCAAACACTTATGCTAAAGGTAGCCTCTGACGCCATGGACGATGCAGGCTTAAATGACCTTGCTGGCCAGGGAGCCAATATCGCGGTAATCACTGCTATGGAGTCCGAATTGGAAATTCATCACCGAATGGGAAGGTGGGATATGTCCTGGCAGATCAATGAAGCTCTGGAAAGTGCAGGCATAGAATTAGACGAAGCCAGGGAAAGTAAGTTATCTGACCTTTTGAAGAATTCGATATTCCGGGCGCACGAAGATCATTCCCCTAGCGAGCACACCGGTTTTATTGGCAATATTATGTCCAGCCGGATTTCTTCATTAATGGACTTCACCGGCCCTTCGTTCACGGTATCATCAAACGAGAATGCAGTATTCAAAGCGTTGGAAATTGCGCGGAATTTACTTTCTATGGGGGAAGTAGATGCCGTTGTTTTGGGAGCAATTGATCTTACTGGGAGTTTGGAAAGTGTAATAAGCAGACAAGCACTTAATAAAATGAATGATGGAAGTGCATCTATGGGCTGGAATTGGACTACAAACGGGTGGATTCCAGGCGAAGGAGCTGGCGCGATCGTACTAAAGCGATCAGGTGATGCAAAGAGCAATAAAATCTATTCTCTCATCGATGATATGGCCATTGTGCAGTCTGAGCACACCAACTTGCATGGCAAGGCAGGTGCTAAAGCTGTTTTAGCCGCTGCAAATGAGGTGCTAACTCGTCAAAAGCTAAAGCCTTCAGATATTGGATATCTAGAATTATCTGCCAGCGGTATTTCCACTGAGGACAAAGCTGAAATAAGCGGACTTACCAAGGCCTATGGTTTGAAGAAACCGGCACTCACATGTGCGTTGGGTAGCAGCAAAGCCCACATTGGACACACCTTTTCCGCCTCGGGAATGGCATCGATCATCAAGACATCGCTATCCTTATACTATCGGTTTTTATCAGGTGTACCCAATTGGGAAGGTCCTGGTAAATCGGAGGCTTTTAAGAATACCCCATTTTACGTACCAGAAAATTCAAGACCCTGGATACCTGAAAAGGGGCAGGGTAAATTACGTGCAGCCCTAAGTGGCATAGGCTCAGATGGAACTTGTACTCACATGATTTTATCTGAAGGCAATCATCCACACTCAACTGAAAAGAGCCCATACCTTTTACATGGTGGCGCCAGAATTGTTCCTGTAGGAGGAGATTCAGTTGGCGATTTGCTTAGTCAATTAGAAAAAATTAAGATCAAAATGGAGGAATCTTCACTGGACTCTATTTCGAATGACGCTTGCAAAATATTTGAAGAAATCGTGCCGAAACCCAAATATGCAATTGGTATGGTCGCGAATAGTACGGTCAATATCACAATAGAGATAAACTTCTTTCTGAAAGGATTGGCTGGGTCATTTGAATCCAAGAAGGCCATACAAACGCCCATGGGTAGCTATTTTACACCGAATCCGCTTTCAGATAAGGGTAAAACAATGTTGGTATATCCTGGTTCGGGCAGTGCATACACCGGCATGGGAACAGGTATGTTTCAAGCTTTTCCTGCCATGTATGATTTTGTAAAGACGAGGGTGAACGATATTTCAGATGCTTTTTTTAGTTCTGACCTTTACCCCCGCAGTTTATTCAAACTTTCTGAGGAAGATCGTAGAACTCGTGAGCTCGCACTGCAAACCAATGCCTTACCAATGATGGCGGCCGGATGTAGTTTTTCCGCAGTCTATACTTCAGTGCTACAACATTATATTGGTTTGCAAGCCGACTCTGCAATGGGCTGTAGCATGGGTGAAACAAGCGCCATGTGGTATGGCCAAGGGCTCTGGGATGCTCATCAAGCTGATACGAAGTTTCTTGAAGCTCCCCTATTCAGAGAGCATGTGGGCGGTGAGATGAAGTTATTGGCGAAGGAATGGGGAGTGACATCTAAGCAAGCCAGAGAGACGTGGACGAGCAGTTTGATTAAATTACCTGAGGGTTTGGAAGGATATGATTCATTGGCTGAATGGTTTTACAAGAATATAGAGGGTAAGGAAGAGCGTGTTTACCTCACCTTCATTCATACACATACTGAGATAATCATATCAGGTCACGCTAAGGATATTGAAAGAGTGTTAAAAGATGCTGGACTCACCGCTGTTTCCATGAAGATCAACAATGTGGTGCACCATGAATTTTGCAGGAATGTTATGGATCAACTATTGGAAATGCATGATCTCAAGCTTGAAATAAAACCAGATAAAGTATACTACTCAGGTATAACAGGTAAACCGCTTTCCGTTAATAGAAAGGCCCTTGCAAAGAACGCCGCCGAAGTTTGTTGTCAGAAGATTGACTGGCCATTTTTAGTTGAAAAAGTTGTAGAAGATGGACATAATATATTTGTGGAGTTAGGTCCTAATTCAACCTGTTCAAGGTGGATAGATGAGTTATTGAAAGGTACAGATCATGTAGCCGTCCCATTTGATAATAAAGGATCTACGGCCCTCCGTACATTGAATAATATGGCGGCTGTCTTACTTTCGCATAGGGTTGATATCAATCTGAAGGCTCTGTACAAAGAGCGAAGCGAAAAAAAGGAAAACAAAAGGGTATTATTAAAAAAGTTGAAAACCGGTGGCC
>NVRZ01000134.1 GCA_002401055.1 Bacteroidota bacterium | reverse complement strand
CGGCATTGATAACCGTTTTCAACAATTAATCGGATCGTGTATGTTCCGGTATCGGTATTACTATAAGCGTGTAAAGTATCAAGCCCAATAAATTCGGGCGATTCATCGCCAAAGTTCCACGTATAGGTTACCGGAGGAGTTAGATCCCCAATTGATTTGTTTTCAAATGTTATATATGGAAATAAAATTGTTGCCTTTTCCGGATTCATGGTAAAGTCGGCAATCGGATTTGGCCATATATTAATATAATTTAAATAGGTTGCAGTATCAACGCAGCCATCTGGTGAAGCAACAATCAACTGGATGTCGTATGTAGTATTTCCAACCGGCTCAGTATATAGGTGTACTGGGTTTTCAAGGGTTGAATTGGTTCCGTCTCCCAAGTCCCATTGGTAGGAATCATCATTGCTACTATTATTGGTAAATGTTACTTCTAAAGGTGCACATCCTGAGAGCGTGTCCGCCATAAAATCTATAATCGGCAAAGAGTCCACTTGTACAATATCATAAACGGTGTCCTTACACCCATTAATTGTAGTTACTATTAACTCTACATTATATAACCCGTCGTTTCCGTAAACATAGGACGGGTTGGGGTTCTGCCCGCTTAGTGGTAATGAGCCGTCACCGAAATTCCACTCCCAATTTACAGGGGCATCAGGCGTTCCAATCGATAGGTCTGTGAATACTGTTGGAGGTTCGTTAAGGCAGACCCTGGTGCTGCTAAACTCAGCAGTTGGTAGATTAAAAAACCCTATAGGTTTTGTGATGGTTCCAAGGCAACCACTATCAGTAACAATGGATAATGTAACGTTGAAATTTGTCTGCGTTTTATAATAATGGTTTGGGTTCTGGTCGGTCGATGAAAAACCATCACCAAAATCCCAGAGCCATGTTGAAACGCTGTCATAAAATACGGACGGCACCATTGATAAATCGTAGAATGGCATTGTATCGAGAAAACATACCGTGTCAAAATCAAAATTTGGCGTCGGCAAAAAGTTAATGATCACGTTATTTGAAATTGAGTCTACACAACCGTTATCTGAGGTTGCAATTAGCGTTACTAAATAGGTGCCGCCGGTATCATAAACATGGGCAGGTGATATCGCCGTGCTTGAGAATCCATCACCGAAATCCCAGTACCATGAATTAATTGTTCCGTAATTAATGGTGGAGTTATTTGTGAATTGATTGACGATTTTGGCACAAACGATGTACGAACTAAATTCTACTAAAGGAAGAGGTGTAACTATTATCGTTCTGAATGCGGTGTCTGTACAATTGTTCTGTTCGAGTGTAATCGCTAGTTTGACGCTGTAAGTTCCAGGCATACCGTATAGATGAACTGGATTTTGAAGTACAGATGTATTTCCATCTCCAAAGTCCCACCACCAGGCAATGATGTTACCTTTTGTAGTATCGGAAAGGTCGGTAAAATACGTTGAATCATTAATACATACTGTTGTACTGCTGAATTTTGCGACTTGTGCTGTATCAAGTGTGAGTGGTATTATTAAAGTGTCATCACATCCATAAGATACATTTTCTGCTACAAGCTGAGCAGAATAAGTACCTGGCACAGAGTATGTATGCACTGGATTTGCAATAGTATCTGTAAATCCATCACCAAAATCCCAATTCCACGAAGTAGCGCATAATGATGAATCTATAAAAGAGACAGTTAACCCATTATCACAATAATTAAATTTTGCGAAGCTAACATCGCAATCGAGGCACAAGCCTTGTGATAGCGGAGTATATGAAAGGACTACTGCTGTGACATTAACTACTGTTGCTCCGCTTAGCTCAATGATGGAAGGTGAGGTAACACTAGGCATTACAGTATCCATGATTGTTGCTGCCGTGTCTACGTTGCAACCCACTATACCAAGGCTATCAGTTTTAACGAAGTATGCGTCATATGGGTCGCCTGGTCCCAATGGTGCAAAGCTGGAAGAATTGCCGCAAAGCACATAGCCTCCGTCATCTGCTTGCTGTACGCCCATGGCCTTTTCGGCCCCTGCGCCGCCATAAACCCTTGACCATTCTATATCTCCCATAGAATTGGTCTTTACCAGATAGTAGTCGTTACCTCCAAAGCCAAAACTGGTAGAGTAGCCAGTCAGTATAAATCCCTGGTCGGAAGTTTCACTTAGAAAACGGAAGTTATCATCCGCAACTCCCCCATAGGTTCTGGACCACAGCACATTGCCACTCGTATCTGTTTTAATGAGAAGAAAATCATTTGAACCAGCTCCGAAACTCGTCGTGTAGGATGCTATTGCATAATTACCATCGGAGGTAATTAGGCCTTTTGTATGCCAGGATTCCCCTTCCGCACCACCTCCACCAAAGGTCTTGTTCCATATTACATTTCCTTGGCTATTTATTCTTATCATCCAAAGATCCCAGCTTCCGGAACCAAAACTCGAGGTAGTTCCCATGATAATATAGCCACCATCAGCTGTTTGCTCTACGTAATTTCCGTAATCATTGCCTCCTCCGCCATAAGTTTTGGACCACTGTAAATTCCCGGCTATGTCGGTCTTAATGAGATAAGCATCCCATCCTCCTGCACCAAAGCTGGTCGTATGGCCCGATACAATATATCCACCGTCCGCGGTTTCCTGAACTTGTATGCCTCTATCATCTCCAGGCCCGCCAAAATCTTGAAACCAACTTACATTGCCATTTATATCGAGTTTCATCAAACACATGTCATAACCTCCCGAGCCTTGCTGCGACAAACCAGTTACAATAAATCCACCGTCTGAAGTTTCGCGAATACACATTCCGCCATCTTCATTTCCACCGCCATAGGTATTGAACCACACAGTACTACCACAAGCGTCTCTTTTGAATACATATATATCGCAGGATCCGGCTCCGCTACTTTGATGCTGCCCAGTAACGATAAATCCACCGTCGCTGGTAACCTCAACATAAGTTCCGCCATTCATATATGGAGCTTGAAAAGTTTGCTGAAAGGTTATTTGAGAGAACGAAGAATCTGCAAAGAAACTAAACGTGGAGATCAGAAATAAAACGTGAATCTTCCAAAAGACTAGATTGCCAATGCCCTTCATTTTATTGATCTATAGAGAACGGAACATCAGAAATAGTTACGGTGATAATTTCCTCTGAGTATCCAACATTTTTTGGAATATCGACCAGTTCAGACTCTGTCAATTGCAGAGATTTGTCGAATGAGAAAGTTAGGAAGGTGTCCTTCTCATCAATAAATAAATTTGAGAACTTTTCTTCATTCTTTAACTTGTCTTTTAGGCTGTTTCCCAAAAAAGGACAGTGCAATCCCATGAATCCAATTTCAATTTTTACATAAGACTGTTCCTCAGTTGTTTTAATGATTTCCGCTTCTTGTGAAAAGCCTATTAGGGACCAAACAAGAAATGCGATTATAATTGAAAAACGAAATCCAAAAGATTTAATATTTATGACCATTTATACCAAGCTAAAAACTATAACGGAAACACACCTAACCATACCAGGATTAAGACTATCCCACCTGTTAATAATGAACTGACTAAGGCCACTCCCTCCCAATAGGATGTTCTGAGTCCCCAGATTTTCCACATCTTATTACTATTCTCGTCTTTATAATATTTTAAAGACAATCGTGAGATTATAAAAGTTACTAATGCGAATAATATTGCGGTGAAAATCCAAAATTTAACCATGCTCTTATCTTTTAAGCAGTTGTAAGTATCTACTTTATGTAAATGTAAAACTTTAATAGATTAGTGTAACATGCCCCATGTATTCATGCTTCGCTTTTTGTGGATCAACAGTAGTCAACACCCAGATGTAAACATCCGTTTGCGCTCCTTTTTTACCACCGTTGCCAGTGCCATCCCATGCCTCGTTAATATCAGTCGATTCAAAGATTAAATCACCCCAACGGTTGTAAATTGATAGCTTGAAATTGTCAGGATCAATACCAATTCCAATTGGCATAAACTTGGCATTAAGTCCTCCTCGGTTCGGAGTGAAAGCATTGGGTGCAAATACCATGTATTCTTCCAAAATATGCACATACCTAATCGCCGTATCAACACAGCCATCGGTGTTTGTTGTCAAGAGAAGTATTGTATAAATTCCGGCGGTATCATACGTATGGTTCATTATGTCCCCAGAGCCAAAGTTGGGCGTGGATATAGCTGTCGAATCTCCATCTCCAAAAAACCAGGTCCATGAAAAAACATCATTGCTGCTCGCGTCAGTAAAATCAATACTTGGGTTAGCCGTGGTGGTTTCGCTTGGAAAAACTGAGAAACTAGCGTTCGGAGGCCCGGCGATGCTATCGGTATAGGTGTCCGTGCACTCTTCGACCGTGGATACTGTTAAACTCACAATATAATTGCCCGCAAGTGAATAATCATGCAGCGGGTTTTGTTCCGTTGAACTGGATAAGTCATCAAAATCCCAAATCCAACTTGTAACCGCGCCCGTTGATAGGTCAGTGAATTGGTTTACAAATGAATCTGGATCACATGCTACTTCAAATGCAGCTTGGGGGGTTGGGATAACGTTCACAACAACCGGAATATTTACTGGATTTGAACAACCATCAGATAATTGAACTGAGTAGGCTGTGTCCTGTGAAGGAGATACTGTTAGGCTTGAGCTTGTTGAATTATCACTCCAAAGGAAGGCGTAATTGGTTGGGTCACCACCTGATGGTGTAGGTATAAGGGTAACGACATCTCCTTCACATATAATTGAAATGGTGTCAGTTAGTCCTAGCGGCACTGGAACATATACGTCAATTGAGTCTATGTCAGTACATCCATTATCGTCAGTAATCGTAACGGAGAAACTGGTTGTACCTCCCGAATTCCCAGGATTAATTAGTACCGTGTCTGCGGACGGCAATCCATTATCCCAGCTATAGATATACTGTGGTGATCCTCCGGTTATATTAACGGTCAACTGTCCAACAGCCAAATCACAGACAGTATCTGACCCCGCAATAATTGCCACCATTTCGTTTGGTTCTGTGACGGTAATTGTGACGACAGTATCACATAAATAGAGATCTGTAATAGTGACTGACCATGTTCCTGATGTTAAATTTGTTGCAACGTCTGAAGTGCTTGAAGATGGATTCCAACTATAGGTAAGTGGAGGGCTTCCCCCATTTGCGTAAACTGTTGCTGTACCATTGGCATCTCCGAAGCAGGCAAGATTCGTGCTGCTCACGCTATCTACATTAGGGCCATTCAGGGACAAAACACTTACCGGAACTATAGTGGTACAGTTGTTGGCGTCTATCACTGATGCGTTGTAAGTTCCAGCATACAAGCTGTCTGCCATTTGAGTTGACTGCATCAAACTATCATTCCATGAATAAGTGTAATTTCCTGTGCCTCCTGAAGCGGTCACGGTAGCTGACCCATCTGCGCCTCCGCACTTAGCAGGTTGTGCCGTTGCAAAAGCCGAAAGAACTTGCGGTTGATTTATAAATATTATTTCAGAGGTGTCACAGCCAAGGCTGTCAGTTAAGGTAACACCATAGTTTCCTGTACAGAGAGAAGAAATCGAAGATGTTACAGCCGAATTGGACCATAAATATGTGTAGGCACCAGTGCCACCACTGGCTGCGGCTGTCGCCGATCCATCACAAGAATTATTACACAGTGCATCGCTACTGGTTACGGTCAATGAAAGCCCGGAACTAGACACTATACTTATAGTACTAATAGATGGACAGGCACTGATACACTCTTGAAACGAGATGTCATCTAAACCAAAGTCGTTACCGCCGCTTGCAGTATTTTGATTTACGATACAGATTATCGCCGTAGTGCTAGATCCTGAATTCCAGGTTTGGAAGAACTGCACCCAAGTTCCCGTAGCACCAGGTCCGTTAAATGTACTTCCCAAATTAACGCCATTTATGCTAAACTGAAGAATCGCAAGATTACTCGTATTTAGAGAGGCTAGCCAAGTGGAAAATTCATAAATGGTGTTTGGAGTAACGGTGATGGTCTGACACCAAACATTTGTGTTGGAGGATGTTGAACCGTTGATCACCATTAGATTTCCGCTACCCGAGGTGTGGTCGAATCCTGAGAAACCGGTGTTATAGAAATTAGGATTGGGGCCCACTCCGTATCCACCAGCAGGTCCTAGGCATCCACTGGTATTGCAGAAGTAATAACTACTCGTAAAACCAGTATTCCCTGATTCAAAATCACCATTAATTATGAGCTCCATGCCCGAGGCCGTACAAGTTGCGTCTGTAACGGTTACAGTGTAATTTCCAACACAAAGTCCTGTTGCCATGGCATTTGTTTGAATCGGACTTGTATCCCAAACGTAGTAATATGGAGATATCCCGCCTGAAACTGAAGCAGTGGCAGTACCTGTGCATCCACCTCCACAACCAATATCAGTTTTGCTCATTGTTACATTTACGCCTCCATTGGTATTAACCGCATGAGGACCTGAAGTGGAAATACATGAATCGTTGTCTGCAACGATTAGCGTGTAATTACCGGTTGGAATGCTATTCAGGTCGATTGCAGTTCCAACTGCCACAGAAAATGAATTCATCCATAAATATGTGTAAGGTGAGGTGCCACCGCTAACAGTAATGCCTGTAATACTTCCATCATTACTTGAACATGAGGCGTTGGTAATTACCATTGCCGAAATATCAATGACAATGGCAGTCGGTTGCGTGATTAATATAGGCGAATTGGCGGTGCATCCATTTGCGTCAATAACGCTAACTGTATATGTGCCAGCACAGGCACCACAAGCTAGCGATGCTGTAGTAGAGGCACATGGGTCATCCCAAAGATATGTGTATGGCGTGGTTCCCCCGGTGGGAGTGGCTGTTGCCCCACCATCGCATAATCCGTTGCAGCTGACATTTGTGGAGTTGAATGAAATGTTTATCGTTGACTGGATATTGCTAATTGTTACAGACAAGGTGTCCTGACACCCTCCTGATTCTGTTACCGTTACCAAATAAGTGCCTGCTGCTAATCCTGTTGCCGTCTGTGTGCTTTGTGAACCAGCACCTGCATCCCAAAAATAGGTATATGGGGTTACACCTGTTGTAACCGTGACAGTTCCAGTACCATTAGATGCACCGCAACCTTCATTTGTAAATGACGTCGTGGCAATGAGATTACATGGGTTTGAACATACACTGTCGGGCATAATAAGAACATCATCGACGTAGATATACGCATATGCGTTGAAGGAACTGCTGTTAAAGCAATTGACATTTGTTCCTCCATCAGCATTAAAGTTTCCAATTAGAATGTATTCTTCCCCACCGCTCGCTGTATAAGTTCCCGATACAAGAACCCAACTAGCCGTATCCGTTATGAAGCCGATATTGTTTACAAACTGTGGCGTGTACGGCAGATTCGTTGTGCTATTAACCAAAATCAATGTATTTGATAAATACATTCCAAAGGTTTCAGTTGAGTACCTTACTTCATTGGGTTGATTTACATAGAATTCAATGCAATAAATAACACCAGCTACCAATGGAGATATCAGTTGAACTTCCATATACTCCCTCCAGCTACCTCCGAGTCCATCAGGGCAGCCAAAGAATCCAGGATCTTCATAGGCGATGAATCCTCCAAATCCCACACCGGAACGAGCCTGCTGATATCCCAATAAGGCATTGGGAACATTGGCACCGCCAATAACAGGTGAACAGGCGTTATAATAATCAGGTGTGGCCGTGTCAGCATTGAACCAGGGAGTGGCCACTCCAAATTCACTTATGCCGGCTGGGCATGGACTATAAGATTCAAAATCTCCGTTGGGAACAAGGTTTTGACCAATTGAAATATGCGGGTATATTAAGGCCAGTAAACTCCATATGAGAACTAATTTAAATTTCACTTTGGTCCGGAGTAAAAGCTATTCACTCGAATTTAATTATTTGTTGTGTTCAAAAGAAGCCTTGCAAGAAATTTATCTAATAAGCGTAACGTGACCGATATACGAATGT
>NVRZ01000133.1 GCA_002401055.1 Bacteroidota bacterium | reverse complement strand
TGCGATATTGCCTCACGCCGAACTCAACAGATGTTATTCCCATGTTAATGGATGGCAATATTGTAAGAATGAATAATAAAGATGAATAGAAAGGGACTTGTAGCGTTAATCGTGCTGGCCATTTTAGCAATATGTACCATTCAGGTATATTCTTGGGGATTTTTTGCTCATAAGAGAATTAACCGTCTTTCTGTGTTCACGCTGCCAGCAGGAATGATAGAAGTGTACAAGGTGCACATTGAATATCTTACTGAGAATGCAGTAGCTCCTGATAAGAGAAGGTATGGCCCAAGTGGAAGTACAGAGGCTCCTAGACATTATATTGACATAGATCACTACGGAGAAAGTCCATTTGATTCCATGCCTCGCTACTGGAAGGATGCGGTTCATAAATATACCGAGGATACTTTGCAGGCTTATGGTATAGTTCCTTGGCATATTGCCAGGGTAACGGGATGGTTATCAGAAGCTTTTAGGGATGAAGATTTAGACAAAGTGCTGCGATTATCGGCAGATTTGGGACATTATATCTCAGATGCCCATGTTCCCCTTCACACTACTTTAAACTATAATGGGAAGATGACCAATCAAAAAGGTATTCATGGTTTTTGGGAGTCAAGATTGCCTGAATTGCTCTCGGATGATTATGACTATTTTGTTGGAAAGGCGATTTACATTGAGGACCCATTAGCACAAGCCTGGGAAATAGTTGAGGAGAGTTTTGCTGCATTGGATTCAGTGTTGTTGTTTGAGGAGAAATTGAACGCTGAATGGGATCAGGATAAGAAATATAGCTATGAGCAGAGGGGGCAAAAGACAGTAAAAGTATACTCACGTGAATATTCAGAGGAATATCACAAGAGGCTGGATGGTCAAGTTGAGAGAAGGCTAAGGTCATCAATTCATTTTGTTGGAAGTTACTGGTATACTGCGTGGGTTAATGCGGGGAAACCTGACCTAAAGAGATTGAGTGATAAAGAGCTAAGCAAGGAGGCCAGAAAGAAATTGAAGGAGGAAGAGGATATGTGGAGATCTGGAAAGATAAAGGGAAGGGAGCACGAATGATGTTCTACATAATCAAGTCCGTCCGGGGATTGTTGGTCATTATTACACTAATTTTCGTGGAACCAATTTACGGTCAGGGTTTCGTGGTAGATCTTGGAGGTGAGATTCCTTCGGAGGATGATTCTATTTTCTATGCTTCAGTGATAGATCAGGTATATGGTGTTGAAATGTATGAGAACCTGAACCATGCGTTGGGCGGGGACTCGACTCGCTATGGTTATAAGAAAAAGTTAATGCGTGGATGGTATGAGGATTACTATCCAAATGCTCAGTTGCTCCATCGGGGCTATTATGTAGATGGGCATCTGAAAATGTACAAGAATTTTTACCCCAACGGGCAGCTGGAGAGGAGCTTTAAGTCGCAGGATAACGTAAGGAGCACAGTCGAAAAATACTATCAAGATGGGGCGGCTAAATCAAACGTGGTTTTTAAGAATGGACAATCATTTAAATGGGAAGATTACTACCCAAATGGAAAGATGGAGTATTATGAGGAGTACAATAAAAATCTTGACTATTATGTAATGAAGCAGACCTATTACAAGTCTGGGCAGCTTCAATCCCAGTTGGAGCTAATTAAGCCCTCTAAAAAGCTCTATGATAAGAAAGAATACTATCTGGATGGCAAGATCAAGGAAGAGGGGCAAATGGGCTTCAGCGAAAATTTATGGGATTATCTAAAAATTGGAAAGTGGCTTACCTATGATGAATCCGGGAAGCCTTTAAAGGAAGAAATATATATTAACGGAAAATTGAATAAAGAAAAGTCCTTCTGAACAGAAGGACTTTAATGTAATTACCTATAGGAACAGAGATATTTATTAATCTTTTACTCTCCCTGCTTATACCCTATCACCAACACCGCACAAACCTTGGTGTTTTCAACAAATTTGGAACGTTCTGCAGGAGCCTCTTCAGCAACTTCTTCTCCTCCTTCTGCAGCTTCCTCAGCAGATTGCTCTTCTTTGCTAGATTCTGCTGCCTCCTCCGCAGGAGCACCTCCAGAAGCTTTTGCTGTTTCCGGTGGAAGCGATATGGTTATTTTACAATCAATTGTTACAGGAAAGTCCAAATCCCAATAGGGAGCATTCTCATAATCCTTATTGGTAAACAACACATTTCCCTGATGATCCGCAACGGTAAATGATAAAGGAGCCCCAATATCTGTACATGCACATATTCTGTATTTGTTTCCACTAAAAAAAGTTGCCATGAAAACCGCGCCTTCATTCCCGCTGAGTAGCGCGCGATAATCCTGAGCATCAGATATAAATGACGGTTCTGAGTTTGTCTTCGCACATTCCACTTCAACATCGTAAAACGGTCTACGGATATCTGGTTCACTAGATTTGCACTGCGAATACCCCGTATTACAAATAAGTAGTCCTCCTACAATTAGAATTGCAACTGTTCCTGATTTCATCATTTATGAAGTTATTAAATCTCTTATCGCTTTTATTTGATTTGCTATGCTCTTAACCATTGCAGGTTTAATGCTTATTTGGCTCTTGCTATTAATTGTGCAAAGTTTATTTGCAGCGTCAATAGTGGATTCTTGATAAGAATATGAAACCTTAATACGGTCAAATTCTCCCTGTAATTTTACGAGTTTGTCAACGAATGTTGATAATTCCGGGTTCTCAGATTTGCTATAGTGAGGATTCAATACAAGAACAATATTATCCAATGTACTTGCCTGTTCACCTATGCGATTAATCACATCCTGATTATCTGGAGCATCTACAAAGTTTACAGCAAAATAAAGGCTCTCTATAAGTGCGCCCGCCATAATTAAACCGGCTACATCATGTCTTTCATCCTGCCTAAGAAACTCCTCACAACTCTTATATGCGTGTGTGATAATAGTAAGCATTTCCTGTTCGTTGCCAGCATTGCCACCAAATTTTTCGAGCTCGCTAAAATCAAATGCAGAAGACACACCAAGTTCATCAGACAGCTTCTTAACTGCACTCAAATGCGATATGGCTTCCTGATTCTTATTGTTAGCCGTAATGTAACCAAGGTCTGCACCGTATACACCGATGTTCACAGCTTGCTTGAATGATGTGGTATAATTGCCAACTTTAGCAACATCATTTAACAAATCCTTGCTGTATGGAGCTGCAATCTTCTTCATCAGCAACGATGTTTGTACCGGGCTAGGAATGTAAAATATTTTATCGTCGACACTAAACAAGTTTGTTGACTCGTCTATAATTTTTTCGTCTTGAGGAATGTCTTCAAGATCTTGCACTTCACCACCGCACCCTACTAAAAATGTAGCAGTAACGAATAATAAAGCAGGGATATATAGTAGTAAATTTCGTTTGTTGTTCATGTCAATTCAAGTTTTATTACACCTTTGATAGGGGCGAAATTATAAAAAAAATGGCGAGCCTAGCATTTTTGTTTACTATTTATAGTAACACTTGCTAATTACAAGAGTTATAAAAAAAGCGTTAGGTATTATTACACTACAAAACCCAGCGCATTTGTCAGGAATAAGGTGATTTTTTAAAACTGCACATACGCTTTAACACATTCACGGTGGCAATCAGGTGGTTTTTACCATACACCTTGGATAAGTGATTGATGTAACGGCTGTTAAGCGATATCTTTTCTTGACTTTAAGGAGCAGGTTGTGTATATTTAAAGAACTTATCCTAACTAGATTTCATAATTAACACCCCCATTAATCATGAAAAAATCAGTTGTTCTATTCTTAGCCAACATTCTATTATTTCATTTTTCACACGCCCAAACGGACAGTATATTAGAATTGGATTCTTCTATTCTTCTGCAAAGCCCGCCTGTTTTGCAAAACTCTCAAACCTCGCTTATTACAAGCTTACCGGGTACGCACACCCATGTGTTAGGTGTTCGCCCCCCGCACAGTAGTTTCCTGGCAGATCCACGCACAGATATAACGGTGACATTTAACAATCCTATCGAAACAGCAACGATTAATGATACTGGTTCTTTTAAGGTAGTAGGAGAAATTAGTGGAATACACAGAGGTAGCTTCGTTTACAGCCAACTTAATGAGGTGGTAACATTTATACCGGAAGTGCCCTTTTTAAAATCTGAAGTTGTACGAGTCTTTTTATCTAATCAGATAAAAGATGATACCAATGATACAATTCACACATTTACATCACAATTTACGATAGCTATTGACCCAAGTCCCGCAAAATTTGAACCCGCTGTTACTTATTCTGCTGGATTACGGCCCCTGAATATTATTGTAGCTGATTTGGATGCAGATGGGGATGGAGATATTGTAGTACCCAATAGCGGTAAACAATTGGTTGCAATTTCTCGCACAGTATCTGTTTACATGAATAATGGCGATGGAACCTTTGCACCTCAAGTAACATACGATACCGATACACAAACGGGCAACCTGGCACCTTCTGGCGTGTGTGCGGCTGATATAGATTCTGATGGGGATTTGGATCTGCTAGTGGCTAATGCGATCGGAAAAGTATCTGTATTGAGAAATAATGGAAATGGCATCTTCGGAACAGCAGAGTCATATTTTGTTGGGGACGGGCCAACTCGGATAAAAGCTTTTGACCTTGATTTAGACGGGGATAATGACCTTATAGTTACGGCATCAGGAAGCCTTGTTTTTGTATTGATGAACAATGGAGACGGGACTTTTGCAAGCAGGATTCGATACTTTGCAGGCTCATGCACTTGGGGGCTCTCCGTTTACGACATAGACAATGACGGAGATGGGGACATAATAACCGCGAATTTCTGTTCCAGTGACATAAGTGTCCTTTTTAACAGAGGAGACGGTACATTTACAGCTCCTAGCCGATATACAGTAGGTTCCGTACCCCGTGATTTATACATTGCTGACCTGGATAATGATGGAGACGGAGACATTGTATCGGCCAACCAGTTCTCAAGATCCGTTACGCTTTGGTTTAATAATGGAGACGGAACTTTTGCAAACAGAACGGATTACCTGGTTAAAGGACAGCCGGTAGGGATTTTCATAAGCGATATTGATGGTGATGAGGATATGGATGTAATTACAGCCAATCACTTTGGGGGCGGGAGCAATACTGTTTCAATATGGCATAACAGAGGAGATGGGGTGCTTACCACTAGAGAGGATTTTCTTGCGGGATTTCAACCCATTGATGTGTTTGTGTCAGATTTAGATGGTGACGGCGATGGAGACCTTGCCACAGCCAATTGGAGTGCCAACTATTTTACTGTATTAAAAAACAGTGTACCGGGTATTACGGGTGTAAAATTTGAAGACCTTAACGGCAACGGCGTGCGTGACACCAATGACCTAGGACTCAAAGACTTCTTAATTGAGATGGAGGGAGGCGCAGAAGCCCAATATGCAACCACAAACAGGCTTGGAGAGTACTATTTTGTTACGGAGCCTGGCACTTATGGAGTTCGTGAGATACAACAATTTCCATTTGAGCAAACATTCCCCCCAGCGCCTGGAACACACCAGTTTACCTTAACGGCAGGTGAGGAAAGGGCTGATGTTGATTTTGGCAACCAGCTTCCTCTCTTATCTGTTCCCGACCTCTGCGTGAGTATTTCAGGTACCCAGGATGCATCTTTTGGCAACTGCGACCCTGTAGATGGCTATGATCTGGAGGCATATTGCGACGCTTGTTGTGCTGATCAAGCTTGTCTTGATGCAAATCCACAAATTGTTTGTCCTCCTGATGTAGGAAACATATGCCCCAATTGCGTCAACAGGAATTACCAAATTACATTCAGCAACGAAGGTGCTGCCTTGGTGGATCCCTGTACGCTTACCGTTACCCTGCCGCCCGGAATATTGCCCGACTATTTGAACATTACATCAGTTTGCGACCCTGGGGTTAATTTTACCAACGCACCTGACCTGGTATCAGGCGATATCGCTATGGGCTTTACACTGGAGTGGTTCAATATCTGTGATCCGAATTTACCTGCAAACAAGGGATGTACCTTGTTGATAGAGGCACAAGTAGCTTGCTGTATTGCATTTGGTACAACTCTAACGCCTGAGTGTGTTTCTTTTACGTCTGTCGGCGATGCCGATCTGGATGCATGCCCCAATACTGATTGCGAACCGCCTTTCGAATATACTGGACCTATTGACCCCAATAACAAACTGTTGGTTTTTCCCAAAGGCCTTGGCCCTTGTAACGAAGTTCAGCCCACAGATACCCTTACCTACCTGGTAAACTTTCAAAATATAGGCACAGCCCCTGCCAGAAATGTAGTCATCATCGATACACTTGATTTTGTTGATTTGGACGTGACAAGTGTACAAACACTTCAAACCAGCCATGAGGCAGAGCTCACCATCAGTGGGCCCGGCATATTAAAATGGACCTTTAAAGATATTTTTCTGCCTGACAGCGCTTCTGATCCCCAGGGAAGTAATGGCTATGTGAAGTTCAGTGTACGGCCGCGTTCAGATGTCGAGTCTGGTGCTCTTATAGAAAACACGGCGGGTATTTTCTTCGACTTTAATCCGCCCGTGATAACCAATACAGTAGTGAGTAAAATTGCAGGAGACTCGCTTAAAATGGCCAACTTTACTTCATCATCAGAATTGTGTGTGATTCCATACGATTTTGCTTTTGATTATGCTGGGGGTGAACAATCGGTTTCACTTCTGTGGGACTTTGGTGTGGATGCAACACCTGCTGCTTCAACAGAAAATAATCTAGCTGGAGTAACCTATTCGACTTCAGGGAATAAGATTATTACTCTGACGGCTACAACAGGCGAGTGCTTCGTCACGAAAGTTGATACCATAACTGTGCCTGTAACCATACCGTTACCAATTGCAACAATAACGCCAAATGCTGATACGGGCATTTGTCCAGGAGATACAATTTCGTTGATTGCAGACATTGCAGCTGCTTACTTATGGTCAACGGGTGCCACTACCCAATCAATACCTGTTGCGGGGCCAGGAAGTTTTTCCGTAATTACGTTCAATATAAACGGCTGTTCTGATACATCAGATGTTGTAGAGGTCGATTTTTTATTAGTGCCTAGCATAGATGCTGGCCCTGATGTTGAAGTGTGTATTGGCGACAGTGTTCAGTTATCGGCAACAGGAGCAGAAGACCCAGAGCAAACAATTTGTATAGTCAGGGATAATTGCCTTTCGCTTACCAATAATCTCTGCAAAGATGGGTTTGCGAGATACACAGGCACGGCTACGTCACCTTCGTTCAGATCATTTGGTGCGCCTTCTGTTAAAGAGATTGAATTCAAAGTATGGTTTACAAATTGTGGAACGATTCAGTTGCCGACCTGGACATTTTTTCTCAATGGCGTGCAAATCGGTTCTGCCCCCAAGATTTTAAACATAGATTGCAGGTGCAAGCCCAGCTCAAGTAATTATCCGCGCACCTACACCGTAACCGGACCTATTATTGACAGCCTATTTAACTTTGGAAGCATCAATACACTTGGTATCGGCAATAACGAAGATGTTACTGCTATTGCGGGTCTTTCAGGTGTAATTAAATATGCTTCATATCCATATTCGTGGAGCCCTGTTGATGGCCTGAGTGACCCAAATGTGGCCAACCCAAAGGCGAGCCCGGCACTTACTACCACTTATACAGCTAGCATTACCGATGCCAGCGGATGCGTATCAAAAGATGATGTACTAGTGAGCGTTTTTGGTATTTGCGGTAATAATAATGACAAGGTACAAGTTTGCCATGTTTTTCAGGGTAATCAGCAAAACCTATACAATCCAGGTAATCCGGAAACCTTGTGTGTGGATAAAAGCTCAAAAGCCTTTCATTTGGCCCATGGAGACTTTTGCGGTCCTTGCAGTGGTTTGAAATGGGGCGGGCCATCATCATCTGATCCCAGCAATGAGTTAAATAAAGATGTCGATTTAAAGGATTTTGAATCAGCGTCATTAGGGCAGCCGGCCAATACAATAGAAATTTTTC
>NVRZ01000132.1 GCA_002401055.1 Bacteroidota bacterium | reverse complement strand
GTCCTTCCTGATCGCTACCACCGAAATAGGTAGAGGACAATAGTGTATCCAAATTCGACGTGAACTTAGCGAGTAGGATGTCTGAGTTGCCATTGTAACTACTATCTAAAGCGGCCTTTATAGGGATGGTATCAGAGAAGGTCACACCGGCTAGAAATACGTTTCCGGATTGATCAATCTTGAGAGACATTGCTTGCTCCTGCCCATTGCCACCAAAGAAGCCAGACGAAATTAATGATGTGAGGTTATTGTTAATCTTGGAGATAAAAATGTCATTAGAGCCACCAAGAGGAGCGGTGTGCAGAGCATTCATTGTGACGGGATAGTCAGAAGACTCCGTACTTCCAGCTATAATGATGTTACCCTCTTGATCAATTGTCATTTCATCAATTCTATCGTATTCTGCCCCACCCAGGTAAGTAGCAGCCATGAGTGTGCTGAGGTCATTACTAAATTTGGCAATATATCCATCAGTGTTGGCATTGTAGGATTCGTCCAGGGCACCTGTTGATGTGGGTAAGTTTGTAGAATACGTTGGCCCTGCAATAAAGATATTTCCAGAGCCATCTATAGCATATGTCCAGGCAGCCTCCGACCCACCAGTTCCAAAGTAGGTGGAGGCCAGAAGATTTTCAAGATCCAAGTCCATTTTAAGTACGAATGCGTCTCTCGTACCGCCGAAGATTGTATCATAAGCTCCAGGGGTTACCGGGAAACCGGAAGTACTCGTGTGGCCTATTGCAATCAGCTCATTATTATAGACGGTCATTTCCTCTATAATCCCATCATTGGCTCCCAATCTGGTTGCCGCGATGAGATTTTGAAGTGAAGGATCAAATTTACAGATGTAGACCACCCCATCAGAAGCAAAGGTATTAAGAGTAATAGGAAAATCGCTTGAGTAGGTAAATCCTGCCACATATACGAATCCATTATCGTCAGTACACATACAAGTAATAACTTCTGAATCATCCCCAGCGACAAACGTTGATGCCAATAGTCCAGAGATATTTTGGCTTTGTGAAAATCCTGTGACTGAGAGTAATAAGAGATATAGAGTAAGAATACGTACCATATTGTATGAAGTTAAACAATTACTGGGTAAGCAGTCTAATACGCGACCCGAACTCTTATGATTATTCTGATGGGACTATAGATTTACATACTAATTATGTCACGATACTGACACACATAGAAAGGAAGATATTATAACATACTCTGTATCCGCACCAAAGCTCCATCCTAAAATCGATCTGGGTTGATTGCAGCTCTTTATAGCTTGAGGTATCAAATAAGAGTAGTAAATAGATACAAATGTCAATTCACCTGATGTATACAACATTTACTTGTTGATATTTTACAACTCAATTTGAAAATATGAGCTTTCAATAGAACTATATTTGTTTGAAGCTAGCAAAATCGATAAGCAATGAAAGAAATTAACGCATATACTAGCACAAAAATGAAATACAAAACAGCTACCAAAGATGTTGATCGCACACAAGTAAAAGGGGTCGTATTTAGTAAACCCAGCTTGACATTGTCGCCACAGGATTTTGACGAACTATATGAAACTGCAAGAGATATTGGTGGAATTGCACATCACGGAGTAGAAATAGATAAGCAACAGCTAAAAAATAGCACGCTACAATGTATTTCTGGCTCACATGAGATTGTTAAAGCTGATAAAGGTACTCAGGACTTAGTTTTGGATGCTATTATGGACTGTTTTGAAAAGGAAGGGGTGTTTACCCCCGTAAATGAACCTTGTAATTAATACTATGTCCACTCTACTCTTGCACATCATACCTAGCACTATTGAAAGGATACTGCCTTTGTCGGTTACAGGAGAGGGACTTAATGACTATTTAGCCGGAGTACCCAGAAAGCTGAATATGGTATATGAGCAATTAGAGACATTGCGCCCAACCATGCAAGAAATGAGCGTAGGTGAAGCCAGAGATTTCCTAACAGACTTGGAGATATTTGATAGCCAAGCAACCGACTTAATGAATGTGTTGAACCAGATTGAGCATGAGATTAAGAATATAAACCGAATTAGTAGTGAAATGGACACGGTGGATGGAGAGCTGCAAAAAGCGACAGAACAGCTGAAAGCTAAACTATCAGATCAGAAAAGCAAAAAGTTGTAATACATGAACTTGGAGAAGTGCCGATTTTACCTGTAATTGGTGACAATGATGTGTTGCATGCAGATGTGAATAGAATAATTGTTTAGGTGTTTGAAGGTATACCACATAAAAGGTCATGCGGTAAGCCTGATAAGAGAAGATACTGGATGGGTTTTTACGTAAGGGAAAAAGCGAAGAAGACGGGACACTGTTTAGTCTTTTTAGGGTTAAAAACCGGCAAGGTAGAGGAGTTCAAGGAGTATTCTAGGGTAATCTCAATAAATAGCTTGGAGCTATTCAAAAAGGGAGAAAGGCATCATGTAATTGAGGACATCAGCAACGGGCGCAAAATAGTCAAGAGGTTTTTTAGGTTTTTGATCGCTGAATACATAGATGTCTGACATAAAAAGATTATAAAAAGAAGTAAGGATTACTAAGAAGCGGTCCAGCTCCATAAAATGCATCAATCAGGAGAAATTATTATTGAGGAATGAGTAGGTATAGATTTCTCAGAAATAAGAGCTTGAATGTTGCCGAGACGTTAGACTTTTTTATGGATGAGATGGCTAAAATTGAAGAGGAGGTCAAGGATATATTTGTCAGTGTTGGACACGCTAAGAAATTCCAAAAAAGTAGTTAACCACTAATTCTATTATTTAACCAATTAGGCGCGGGGAGTTAAGAAGAGAACCTAATTTTATTTTATCAGATAGAATGGTTAACTGAACGTGGGAGTTAAGAGAATAGCTCTCTCAGGAGTTCAGGTTGTATTTCGGATGAAAGTTGCTGATACGTGTCCTTCTAACGCCGTGAGCATCAACCAGGATCGATTTCGGGATCGAGTCTGGGTCTAGCAAAGCTTGTTACTTCGACTTTGATTTATAGAATACAGGTTTTACCGTGAGCATTATCCACGCCCATGATCCCGGATTCTTTTTGCTTCCGCCTTTTACTTCTTCCAAGGACTTTTCGGCAAACAAGAGGGAATACCCAGCCTGTAACTTTATAGATTCAGAGAATTTAATAGTACAGCTGAAGTCAATTTCCGAGCCAAGAGCTTTATTTAGATCATTCTCCACTTCGGAACTAGTAGGTATCGAATTTTGCAACTGAAAATAGTGATAGTCAGCTTGTAGGTTGAATCTTTCTCCAATTTTATAATTGACTTTAAGATATACATCGATTAAACCGCCATTTTTGCTGTCCGCCGGAACATTAAGGAATTGATCCATGGTTCCATAAAATTTGTGGTTGGTTGCATATAATGTATTGAAAGCAGTGTAAGAAGTACTATCCCCACTTAGCTCATTGTTTCCAGACAGAAAATCCAAACCAATATCTAACCTGATTTCATCCCATTTATAGCCAGGGTTTATCGAGAACATATATGCAGATATCTTTTGTTTGTTTTGCGTCTGTCCACTTTGATAATAGAATGTAGAATTAACAAAAGCACCCGCAGTTGTATAGTGAAGATTTCCCCCGTACGTATGTCTGTAAACAATTTTCTGGGTGCTATCATGCTCCTGAGAGCCATCAATAATAACGATTAGTGAGTAACAAAACTTGCCTTTATTTTGTCTCTGAGCCCAGAGCCAGCCAAGAGCTTTATAGTGGTGACTGGTGTAATAAGTGCCTGATAAATTCTCCTTGCTCTGATTGAACCCTCCTCCTAAATCAATTTTCCAACTTTCTGATTTGTATTTGAGCACTATGGCATCGTGACTCCTGGCATGTTGAGCCCAGTTAACGTTACCTAATAATCTCTGATCATCATAAACCAGCTCTTGCCTTCCAAGTTTTAAGTTCCATCCTTTTGATAGAATTAATGATGCCCATGCTTCATGCAAATCGGTCCTTGGCTCATGCTGTGCGCCATCATCACCCCAAACACGAATGTCACGAAGACTAAATTGCGTGCTTAGCTTTTTGCTGCTGTGATTTAAGAGCAAGGTGCTTCTTTGTGAAATAAAAAACGCTGGAGTAGAGGATTCGGTTTGAAGGGCTCTGTATCCGTCTCTGAATTCGGCTCTTGGTCTTACTTCACCACTAAAAATTGTTTGGGCTGCAGTGTAATCAGCAGCGTGTAGTAAAAATAGCAATATGATCAACCATTGAAGTTTCATTCATTAGAATTTCGGAGCATAGTAACTTCAGCCGCAATTGCCTTGATGGCATTCAGGAGTACCCAGAGCACTACGCCAAAAAAGATAATAGTGAGCACTGCACCAAAATATACCGGTGAGGTATGTGGATCCACCACAAATTTTCGTTTGTTGGCGGAATTTAACGTATTGACTACTTCAGGCACCTTGGCGGCGTTGGAATTATTGGACTCAGCTCCAATGGAAGCTATCTCCGGTGGAGGATCGATACTTTGTTTTTCTATATAATCGATGATAGAACCAAGTTCATCATCACTTAAAAAATCAAAGTCAGGCATCATCACTTCAAAATACTCCTCATAGAGCGCAATTGCCTCTGGATCACCTCCTTTAATAATAGTTTGAGATGAGCGAATCCACTTGTACAGTTTATCTTGATCGTATTTGGTATGCACATCCTTTAGATCTGGCCCTACCATTCTGCCTTTACCTACAGTATGACAGCTCATACACCGCTTTTTAAATATGCCCTCGCCATCCTTACCGGTTGCTCCAAACGATGAACTTACAAGTATGATTGCTAAGATTAAATTTTTCATATCATTTACTTTTTATAGTTGATTATACATCCTATGCCTTCACCTAACCTTACTCGGATCGGTCGGCCTTCAAAAAAATCTTCAATTGCATTTTTCAAATAGAATTCTTTAATTTGTCCGTAATTGAGCGGAGAGTCATCTACTGCTCCTTTATAGACAACCTTTCCGGCGGGTGTAAGCAATACGCAGTCAGTTGAAACCTTTGGATGATATTGATTGAGCAGTTTTTGATCCTCATCAATGATATATTTGATGTCCCATCCCAAACTCTCTATCATTCCTACCATCTCTTCTTTGTCATCATTCTTGTCAATAAATACGATTGAGAAGTCAACTTTTGAACCGTACTTTTTTAGCATGGATCCGAAAGTTTCGCGATGACTGAAGACGCAGGGGCAACCAGTGGCGAGGAATATAAGCACCTTGGGCTTTCCTTGAGGAGTTGGAAGGGAGGGAGCTACCCCTGCCATCAGCATTACAAGCATTATTGTTACAGTGTTTATCATTTTATTCAGCTATAAAAAGTCCAACCGCACCAGCCTCCACATCTGCGAATTCATGATCAACAAATGGGTATGTACCAGGCTCAGGTAGCGTGAACTCCACTATTGCACCGCTACTCGCCCCGAGCAGCACTGTTTGCATACCGCGCATTTCGTTCACAGGATTCCCATCCCACCATACTTTATCGAATAATGTACCGACTATATGAAAGCTACTTTGATCGTTTGGTCCTACGTTAAGGAGGTAAAGCCTTATTCGCTCTCCAGCCTTCACTTTGATGGGGTTTTGCACATACTGCGCTGGCTTGCCATTAAAAGCGACGAACATTGGCTGTTTCTTGCGGGCCGCATCAAAATCGACCATGTATGTACCGTCTTCCTTTTCTTTTAGGTAGTATTCATTTTGAATCAGGGCAATTTCTCTATCCACCTCTCCCGGAAATCCATCCTTTGGTTCTACAATGGTCATACCCACCATTCCGTATACCATGTGTTGTAGTATAGAAGTAGTTCCGCAGTGATACATGAATACCCCCGGATAATTGGCAACCCATTCAAAGGTGATAGTCTGCCCAGGCGGCACGCTGCGGTACTTGTCAGAAGGACTTACCAATGCAGCATGAAAGTCTATAGAGTGGGGCATAGGCGGGCTAAACTCAATCGTCTCCATAGACCTGTTCGCCATTTTAAATATGACTCTCTGCCCTACCTTTACGCGCAACACAGGTCCTGGAACATCATCTCCAAAAGGCCAGGCCCAAAATTTAACGCCTTCCTTTATTTCTATGAGCTTGTGTTGCACATCAATGCGAACATGAACAACATCACCTGTGTTCAGCTTAGGGACATCAGGCGCATAGGCCAATGGTCCGCTGATCGTATTTTCAGGGAAATCTTCAGTTTCCACTACGGCTTCTGGAGCTCCTAATACTTTTTCATAATCCATAGGATCGTGTACAGGAGTATTCTCAGGTTCAGGTGCCGTACAGGCAAATAGAAATGCTATAAAGAGTAGTGTTGCGCTTAATGCTATATTTTTCATGATTCCTTGTTTTTAGTGTTATTAGCTACCTTGTCATCACTGTTTCCAATCCAAAGCGCGGCTATCATGCCTACAATCATAAGTAGTAGTGCAAAGAAGTGCTTCCCTGGATATCTTGAGTCAATGTTGAAAAAGGCGTAGAAAAAGAGCGGAGTTATTATGATAAATATTCCGCTTGCGATCAATTTATTTTTGCTCATGGCTTTTGTTGTTGGTTTCTAGGAACAAAGTAACAGCATGGCGTATTCCTTCGGAATGATCGTCATCAGCCCAGCACATGATTATTGTCAACTTTTAAGTGGTAGAAATCAAGAAGCCCTACACCTATTGAGTAGTAGGGCTTGAGGGTTACAGGAAACAAAAAGGCTAAGAGTCCTTCATGAAAATTAGTAAGCCTGTCACAATAGCAGTTGTTAAAATGAAACCAACAATAAAATTGACTTAGCCGCATCTGGTGCAGAAGCAAAAATTCTTATGTATTCTATTATTCACAGTGTAATGATTGCCGCAGCCGCTTGCTTGTTTATTTTCTTGGCTTCTTTTGTTGAGGTCACGGTCAAATAGAATTAAAGTTGAAGTACAAGCAAAAGTAAAAGAGAATCAGGCGTTAGTAAAGTCAGTTTTTTGTTTTATGCTTCGCCGCATAAGCCAATGCTGCTTCTTTGACCCACTTTCCTTCCGCATCTGCTTTTATTCGAGCACCTATTCTCTCCTTATTGCAAGGACCCTTTCCTTTGATGACGTTATAAAACTCATCCCAATTTATTTTACCGTGTTCATAATGGCTGGTTTTCTCATTCCATTTTAAATCTGGGTCGGGAACTTTCAAATGCAGAAATTCAGCCTGAGGAACAGTCATGTCTATAAACTTTCCCCTTAGTTCGTCGTTTGTTTGCCTTTTAACTTTCCATTTCAATGATTGCGAACTATGTGATGAATCTTTGTCATGCGGGCCACCACCAACGATTAAGAGCATCCTGAGCCATTTCTTTTTGTTCAAGAGTTCCTTGTGCCAACACCGTTACAATTTCGTATCCCTGACGCTGATGAAAACTTTCCTCCTTGCAAATTCGGACCATGCCTCGGGAATAAGGGCCATATGATGTGCGTTGAAGGGACACCTGATTGACTATGGCTGCTCCGTCGACCAACCACCCTATAGCACCGACATCAGCCCAACTTAGTGTTGGGTAATTAAACACACTGGAATATTTTGCTTTGCCACTGTGCAACTGCTCAATCATCTCCCTTCTTTCGATTCCAAGTGTTTCAGCAGCACTGTACAAATACAATCCATGCCCTCCCTCATCTTGAATTTTAGCCATTAATATCAGCTTTCGATGCAAACTAGGGGCTCTTGTTAGCCAATTGGCTTCCGGAAGCATACCCACAATTTCGGAATGGGCGTGCTGGGAGATCATCCTGATAAGGTTTTTTCGGTATTCTTCTGGCATCCAGTCTTTCGGCTCAATCTTTTGCTCTCTGTCAATTTTCTGCTGAAAGCGCTCCATAAGTTCTTTCTCGCTGAGTTTACTATCCTCTTTGGATGCACTCATTTGTTCACTTTTCAGAACTGTTGTCACCTATCGGTGATTCAGTTCTCCCATCAGGATGATGTATTTCTATATCGCAGCATTTGATTCCCGAGTCTTTTATCG
>NVRZ01000131.1 GCA_002401055.1 Bacteroidota bacterium | reverse complement strand
CTGATAATGTTATTGAACAGATTTCACTAAAAGATCCTGCCTACATTATATATACTTCCGGTTCCACTGGTTCACCAATTGGTATACTACATGCGCATCGCTGTCTCTCCAACCTTATTCAGTGGGAGCTCCATGAATCAGGCATTCAAGGAGGACTTCGTAATCTGCAGTATACGGCATTAGCGTTTGATGTATCCCTGCAGGAAATGTTATTTTCCCTAATTTCAACAGGAACATTGTACCTTCTTAGTGATGAGATTCGAGGTGACATGAGGCGTTTAGAGACCTTTCTTATTAGGAACAAGTTAGAAGTTGTATTTATGACTTGTTCAGCTCTGAGCACCTTAATCAATTTTAGTGACAAAATTATTGAAAAAGCCAGCCTGAAACACATAATGACGGGGGGAGAGCGGTTACGATTGAGCGGTCCACTTAAAAAACTTCTGAATAAAAATTCTGATATAACCTTGTATAATTTCTATGGTCCTTCTGAGTCACATGTAATGACCAGTTACCCTATGAACCGTAAGTTAGGTAATTTACTCCCGTACCCCTTTATTGGAAAACCAATTTCGTCTATTCAGGTTTATATATTGGATGAGAATATAGCTACTGTCCCGGTCGGAGTCTGCGGGGAAATTTACATTGGCGGAGCTCAGCTGGCAATGGGTTACCTGAACCGTTCTGAACTTACTGAGCAAAGGTTTATTTCTAATCCTTTTAACCCAGGTGAATTCTTGTATAAAACCGGGGATATAGGCCGATGGTCACAGGAAGGAAATATTGAATTTATTGGTAGACGAGACGAACAAATTAAAATACATGGTAATAGAGTGGAATTGAGGGAGATTGAAAGCATGATAAAAAAATATCCGGATATAATTGATACGGCAATCTTGGTTCGGGAAACAACGGAAGGAAATAACGAGTTGGTGGCCTATATTGTAGGTAAGAGTGTTAAGATTGATAAATTAAAGGTCTTTCTCAGGGGACGGTTACCAAGTTATATGATACCTAGTTATTTTGTACCTATTAAACGGCTTCCGTTAAATCCTAATGGTAAAATTGATAAGAAAAGTCTTCCAATACCTGAAAATACGTTAGTACACCCAGTTACCGAATATGTTGCTCCAAGAAACGAAATAGAGACAAAACTCACGGCCATATGGCAAGAAATATTGGGCAAAAAAAGAATAGGAGTGCATGATGACTTTTTTAAGATTGGAGGTAATAGTCTGAATGCAATCAGTGTAATAACAAAAGCATATAAAGAGTTTGATATAGAATTATCACCGAATAGAGTATTTGTCACCAGTACCATAGCCGGACTGTCCTCAGAAATTGAAGCAATCAATTGGGTTAGCAACAATGAACCTTCTGGCTCTTTTGAAGAAGGCGAAGTGGACGAAGTTACAATATGACCATTACCGATTACATAAATGAGTTAAAAAAGAAACAAGTAAAAATAAGTCTCGTTAATGAGAAGTTAAAAGTCACTGCTCCCAAGGGTAAATTAACTCCCAATATTAAAGCTGAAATATCGCAAAGGAAAAAAGAGCTATCGGAGTTTTTAAAAGAGGTCTCCGACAATTCCACGGATGATAAAAGAATCCAACCCATACCCTTACAAGACCATTATGAGTTGTCTCATTCACAGTATCGATTATGGGTCTTGAGTCAATTTGAGGAGAGCTCGGTAGCATATAATATGTTTGGCGCTTATGTGTTTGATGGCGAGCTCGATGACAAAGCATTTGGCAAGGCATTTGGATCGATGATAGATCGGCATGAGAGCTTGCGAACCGTTTTTGTAACTGTGGATGGTGAGCCAAAACAAAAGATACTGTCACCAGGATCAGAGGGGTTCACTTTGAACCTGTTAAATCTTAGCCAGGAGAAACATCCTGAAGCTGCAGCAAAAAAGCTTGCACAAACAGAATCCCTCACACCATTTGACTTAGCTGAGGGCCCTTTGATAAGGGGCAAGCTCCTGCAACTTTCATCAGAAAAGCATGTTTTTATGTTTACCCTTCACCATATAATCTGTGATGGGTGGTCTCTGGGAATCTTAGCTAATGAACTTTTGACACTGTACCATTCATACACTAGTGGCGAGGTGTCACCTCTTGTACTCCTTAACATCCAGTACAAGGACTATGCTTTATGGCAAAATAACCTCCTGTCAAGTCAACATATAGAAAAACATCGAGACTACTGGTTACATAAATTCAAAGGGGAAATACCGGTAATAGAACTTCCGACCGACCATCCACGGCCTCCTGTTCAGACATTCGCCGGTTCTCTTTACAAGTTCAGTATCGGCAAGGAGGAAACAAAAAGATTAAAACTGCTATCCCAGCAACATTCAGTGACCTTATTTATGAGCCTTCTGGCATTGGTTAAAATACTATTGTACAGATACACTGGTCAGAAGGACATAATTGTGGGAAGTCCGATAGCGGGCCGTGAGCATGTTGATTTATCATCCCAAATAGGTTTATATGTTAACACCCTTGCGTTGAGAGATCATCTCACGGGGGAAGACAATTTTGAGGAAGTCCTCGCCAAGATAAAACAGACCACATTAGAGGCCTATAATCACCAGGTTTATCCATTTGACAGCTTGGTGGATTCGTTGAGTATGGAGCATGATTTAAGCCGATCTGCTTTGTTCGATGTTATGATAGTATTACAGAATGCTGAGTCAAAATCAGAGGGGCTGATTGAATTAAAAAATATTAAGGTAAGTGAGTTTGAAAGTGAGCACGTAAACAGCAAGTTTGATATTACATTCAACTTTACTGAGGAAGAACAGATAATCGGAAATATAGAGTACAATACAGACCTTTTTAATGAGGAGTCTATTGAGCGGCTCTGTAGACACTTTAATTCAATATTGAAAAAGGCAATCACCCAGCCAAAAGAGAAGATAAAAGACATAGATTATCTGTTAAAAGATGAGAAGTACCAGCTAACAACAGCATTTAACAATACCCATTCAATTTATGATAATAACAAAACCTTAATAGATTTATTTGAAGAACAGGTAGAGAAAACTCCTGATCAGGTGGCCGTGGTGTTTGAAGACAGGCAGGTAACCTTTAGAGAACTGAATAAAAAAGCAAATCAGTTAGCACATTATCTAAAGGTCAGCTGCAGCATTGAATCAGGCAGCATGGTGGGCATTATGCACGAACGCTCAGAACAAATGATCATCGGGATTTTAGGGATTTTAAAATCAGGGGCTGCATATGTGCCAATGGATCCTGCATATCCCGAAAAACGATTGAATTTCATTGTGGAAGATACTGCGGTACGGATAATACTAACTCAGGAAAAACTGATAAGTCTATTACCGGGATGTAAGGCCGAGATGCTGTCTCTGGATACAATTTCAGGGAAAATCTTCAAAGAACCAGAAGGCAATCCTGCAAAGAAGATAACATCTGATAATGTTGCTTATGTAATATATACATCTGGTTCTACAGGAATACCTAAAGGAGTATGTATAACACATCAAAGCACTTCAAATCTCCTACATTGGGCAAAGGAAGTTTTTACACCTGAACAACTCAGAGGTGTTTTGGCTTCTACCTCAATCAGCTTTGATTTATCAGTATTTGAAATGTTTGTCCCTTTGACCTGCAGTGGCAGGATAATTATGGCGAAGAACATATTGCAATTGATCACTTTACCTGCCAAGAGTGGAGTTACTTTACTCAACACAGTCCCTACAGCAATATCAGAATTAGTAAAAAACAACCGGATACCGACATCAGTTCGGGTAATCAATTTAGCTGGAGAACCTCTCAAAGCTTCGTTGACAAATCAAATCTACTCCAGGGATTATGTTCAACATGTTTACAATTTGTATGCTCCATCAGAAACTACCACCTACTCCACTCTTGCCATTGTTCCAAGAAAAAGTAAAGCTGCACTGCCTATTGGAAGCCCGATAAATAATACAGCGGTACATATTTTGGATAGTAACATGAAGCTGGTTCCCGTAGGGATACCGGGGGAATTGTTTATTGGCGGAGAAGGTGTGGCAAGAGGTTATCTTAATAACCCTGAATTAACACAGAAGAAATTTGTCCAGAGTCCGCTTAAAGCTAACGAAGGCTTATATAGAACAGGGGATATTGGAAGACGGTTGTCCAATGGAGATATAGAATTTATAGGCAGGAAAGATAATCAGGTAAAGATCAGAGGGTATAGAATAGAATTGGCTGAGGTAGAGCATCATTTATTGAGCTATGAAAAAGTGAGCGAAGGAGTAGCTCTTGCAATAGAAGAAGGGGAGGAAGAAAAAAACAAATGCCTGGTAGCATATTTAGTACCTAAAAAAGGGTTTAACCTGACTGAATTGCGTTCATATCTTAAAGTGGCACTTCCTGATTATATGATACCCTCTTACTTTGTTAAAGTGAAAAAATTACCACTTACTTCTAATGGCAAAATTGATATAAGTGCGCTTCCAAGACCCGAAGGGCTGGAATTGATAAATCAAATGCAGTATACGGCTCCAAGAACCGTAATGGAAAAAAAACTAGCCGCAATTTGGCAAGAGGTACTGGGAAGAAAAAAAATTGGAGTTTATGAGAATTTCTTTGAATTGGGCGGGCACTCATTAAAGGCCATACAAGTGACCTTCAAATTACATAAATCCCTAAAAGTCAAATTACCATTGAGAACAATATTTGACTTCCCAACCATAGAAGGGTTAGCGAAAATCATAGCTCAAGAAAGTGAAAAAATATATAAGCCAATCGAGAAGGTAAAAAGCCAAACCTATTATCCTTTATCATTTGCCCAGAAGCGATTATGGTTGGTGGATCAGATAGAGGGTAATTCCTTGGCCTATAACATTGCCGTGACTCACAGATTTGACGAAACGATAAATGTAAAGGCAATGGAATCTGCCATGCTGTTTTTAATCGATCGGCATGAATCGTTACGGACCAATTTCATTGTTGAAGATGGAGAGCCAAAACAGATAATTCGCGGTAAGATAGATTTTAAGCTTAAGGTTCTGGATTACAGTAATGAATCTAATATAAACCAGAAGATTAAGGAAGTTTATTCGCAAGAAAGCAATTATTCATTTGATTTGGCCAATGAAATACTTTTGCGGGTTTCTCTGATAAAGCAGCATAATTCAAAATGGCATATAATATTTGTTTTACATCATATAATTTTTGATGGTTGGTCATTCGAAATATTGCGGGAGGAATTATTCATCATGTACCGAGCATATATTGAAAATAAACCAAATCCACTACCAACACTAAATATACAGTACAAGGATTTTGCCATCTGGCAGAATCGGCAATTAGTTGGTGATACTAAGTTGAGACATCAAACCTATTGGCACAAGGTGCTGAAAGGAGATCTTCCTGTTCTCAAACTACCGACAGATAATATTCAGCCTGACAATTTGAAAAATACAGGAAGCACTTACCGTACTACCCTAACTTTTCAGCTGGTTAACAGTCTAAACGAAGTTGGCCTGCAACACAAGGCGAGTTTATTTATGGTGATGTTAGCCGGTTTTAATATACTTCTTCAACGGCTTAGCGGATCAAATGACATTATTGTTGGTACTCCTGTTGCGGGTCGGGAGCACGAAGACTTAAAAGATCTTATAGGCTTTTTTGTAAATACCGTAGCACTGAGAAATACAGTAGACCCCAACCAATCTTTTAGTGAACTCCTGACACAATTAAGAAACAATACCCTGGAAGCATTAGAGCATCAGGGATATCCCTTTGAGGCATTGGTCGATGAATTGAAAGTTCCCAGAGAGATTAACAAGTTCCCGATTACCTCGGTTTTCTTTAACATGTTGAATCTCGAAGATGACAATAAACAGGTCCTAGATGATTTTGGGTCATCTCATTATAAGGATAATAACAAAGTTAAGTTTGACATTAATCTTTATATAAAGGAGTACAATAATGGGTTAGAATTGGTCTGTGATTATAAAAATGAGCTATTCAACCAGAATACTATTGAAACTTTCATAGGTAGATACATTCAGCTATTAGTACAAATTTCGGGCAATCCAGGTAGCGTTATCAAAAAATTGAGCACATATTCCAAATTATCTGAAATCCCTGTCCCCTTTGACGCAAAATGGTATAACAGGAAACATACGGTAATAGATGTTTTCTATAAACAAGTGCAACAATATTCCTCTAAGATTGCCATACGGACGGATACGGTAAGCATGGATTATCGTGAATTGAATCAGAGGAGTAACCAATTGGCAAGATATCTGCTCGAACAAAAGGAACCCAATTCTAATATTGCTCTATACCTGGATCACAATGAATATATGGCAACATCTGTATTCGCAATATTAAAAGCAGGCAAAGCATATGTTCCTATTGACCCAAATTATCCCGTTAATGGCATGCAAAATATTATAGAGGATGCTGGTATAACAACCGTTCTAACCGATCTTACTCACTTAGATAAAATAAAGCAGTCGCGAAATAAAACCAGCGGTTTGAGCTTTATATGTTTGGACGATCCCGCAGCGGCTTATAAAGGCTGGTCTAACGAAAATGTCAAACCAACTTACACCCCTGATGAAACTGCATATATACTGTATACTTCAGGTAGTACAAATAAGCCAAAGGGGGTACTTCAAACGCATAAAGCCATACTACATTTTATATCCAATTACACCACTGCCTTAAATATTAGTAACAAGGATAGGCTCACTGGTTTTTCATCTATTTCCTTTGATTCTTTTGTGAATGATCTATACGGGGCACTGCTCAATGGGGCCACTTATTATCCGTTGGATTTGAGGGGTGATATTACTTTTAGAGAGTTGGGTGATTGGATATCGGTCAACAAAATAACTATATGGCACTCTGTACCAAGTGTATTTCGTCAATTCGCTACTGAAATGATCCAATCTGACTTTCAGCTTTCTACATTGCAAATAATGAAAATGACGGGAGAGGCTTCAGTAAAAGGCGACTTTGATAAATTCAGGAAAATAACTGGTAAAACCTCTCAATTTGTTGTCAGTTACGGGTCAACTGAATCAACCCTCAATACGATCAAGACTTATACCCATGATGATATTGTGCATTTAACCAAGGCAATTATTCCCGCGGGGTGTATAGTTAACAGAACAGACATTATCATCCAAAATGCGCGATCGGATTTTCCAGATTTGCTTGAAACTGGGGAGATATTTATTCACAGTCCATTTGTTACACCTGGTTACTTGAACAATGAACAGCTAAACAAGCTTAGCTTTAAAATGATCAACGGTCAAAAGTATTACAAGTCTGGAGACCAAGGTCGTATTTTACTAGATGGTCAATTAGAGATAATTGGTAGAGAAGATAACCAGGTAAAAGTGCGTGGGATACAAATAGAACCTTATGAAGTCGAGGCAGTAATTATGGAATATCCAGAGATAGATGGTGCCGTGGTTTTGGCGAAGCAGAACAAGCAAAAAGACAACCAGTTAATTGCCTATATTTTGCCCAAACCGGGAGCGTTAATTTCAACTATGGATTTAATAAAATATCTTCGGGAAAGACTGCTTCAATATACGCTGCCTGAGAGGTTCATGATATTAGATGCATTTCCTCTATTGTCCAATGGTAAGATTGATCGTTTACAACTTTTCTCACTGGAAGTCACTTATGAAGGGAGAAAGAAAGCAGTAACTACCCCAGAAACTGAAATGGAAAACACTATAGCTGAGTTTTGGAAAGAACTGCTGGAGGTAGATGAATTGGAGGTATTTGACAATTTTTTTGATTTGGGCGGAAATTCACTCCTTTTAATGCGGTTTATATCTGGCTTTGAAAGAAAAGTCGGACTCAGAATACAAGCCAGGGAAGTAATGTATCAGAGCTTAAGACAACTGGCGCATTCCTGTACTACACAAGCCCAAAACTCTAAAAGGAGTAAACCCGTTAGCGGTAACTAAGACTCTGCTCTTTGATCTCTGCCTCACTTAATTTATCCTGCTCAGAACAATTTTCCGCCCAGTGGAATATCCTGATCAG
>NVRZ01000130.1 GCA_002401055.1 Bacteroidota bacterium | reverse complement strand
AAACTACGGGAGTCTTCCAAAGTTGGTGTTCGGCCCTGAAGCACCTCTGAAAGTTCCTGCCTTAACTTTTCCAAAACATAAGAATGAGTTGAGAGAAGATATAGTGTCCATGTTAGGGCGTTGGCTGTTGTTTCATGCCCTGCAACAAATATTGTCATCACTTCGTCTCTCAACTGCTCTTTAGACATTTTTTCGCCGGTATCTTCATCCTCTGCCGCCATGAGCATCGACAAAAGGTCCTCGCCTTTATCAGCACCAGCAAAGCGCTCATCGATGATCTTGTAGATCACACCATCCAAGACCTTGCGTGCCTTATTAAATCCGATATTTCTACGGGTAGGCACCCAGAGCGGTATGTCGAAAATGCTGTGAACTCGCTCGTAAATGTTCCCAATCAAATATCCCAATGAACTCTCCACATCCTCAGTACTTGTTTTGAGGTCTTTGCTAAGCAATGTTTTACCCACGATACGCAAGGTGAGTGCCATCATTTCATGGTGCATATCTACCTCCTTATTCCCATCTGTTAAAGCTATCTCCCAATCCGACATCATATCATTGGTATCGCTGGTCATGGTTTCTGCAAAAGAGGCAATCTTATGTTTGTGGAATGCGGGTTGAGCAAGTCTTCGTTGTTGAAGCCAGAACTCACCCTCGCTGGTGAGAAGGCCTTGGCCGAGAAAAAGTTTTAAGAACTTGTATTTGACTCCCTTGTGGTAATTCTTGTTATTAACCTGTAATACATGCTGTACGTACTCAGGTTTAGAGAGGTAATAGATGTTTATGTTTAACACCTTGAAATAGGAAAGATCTTGAAACTCTTTGGCCGTTCTTGTGAGGAATCCCGTAGTGTCTTTAGAGATTTTTAACCCAACACCAATAACTGGTGGGCCAATAGGACCCGGTGGTCTCAGGCGTTTACCTGCCATAGTTTGGAGTTATTTTGGCGCGAATTCAAGATAAGCGTGAATTTCAGCATTTTGTTTTGATCATTTGAATTAGGAATGATGAAGTAACCGGAACTTCGCTGTTCTCCGTTCTATTATTCAATTGTTCGTTTGTTCATTTGTTCATTTACCAGTCGGAATAAATGCGGAGAACATAAACATTTTTTAGCATGACTGCATATTATACAGCAACCCAATCGCCGTGATGTTTGATTAAGCTAATCAATGCGTCAACCGCGTCCTTTGCCGGGACATTGCGCTGAACAACTTCCATTCCCTTATACAGCGTAATTTTATCAATTCCCGTGCCTACATACCCATAATCGGCATCGGCCATTTCACCTGGCCCATTTACAATGCAGCCCATTATACCAATCTTAACTCCTTTCAAATGATCCGTTCGCGCCCTGATTTTCGCCGTAGTTTCTTGAAGATCAAATAAGGTTCTACCACAGGAGGGACAAGAAATATACTCGGTTTTTGATATTCGGGTTCTGGTGGCTTGAAGGATCCCAAAGAGGGCGCTATTGGTTTTATCACGATCAACTTTACGGTTGTTCACCCATACGCCATCACCAAACCCGTCAATTAGTAAAGCGCCTAAATCCGTTGCCGCTGATAACATCAGGTCCTGCTCTGAATCATTATCATAATTACGCTTTATCAGCACGGGCGCAAGGCAACTCTGCTCTTTCAATCGGCAGAACATTTCACGTTGTTCTGCCATGCCGTGGGTGTTGCTCGTTTCAAACACCAATACAAGCGTTTCTTCAGCCTTAACCAATTCAATGAAACTCTCAGAGAGCGAGTTAATGTCTACAGCAAGAAAGTTTATCTCACTTGATTTCTCTTCACTTTTAAAATATTCCATCTCGCAAAACAAGGGATACCGCCTATCCTTGTTTTCAGATGTTTTCCAGGCCGCTGAATTCCGAATTACACTCAGAGTGCCTGGAATATCAAAAGGCAGCTCTTGATCTGCTGTATAAATAAAATCGCAAGCCACATCAGATATGTTCCATTTGTCATCCTCAGGCACATACTTGTATCCCAAACCGACTAAGTCATTTTGCTCAATCTGCTCATAATGTCCTAAATCCGCCACTACCCTCGGAACACTACCACCCCCTACTCCTTTTACAGCTACAGTACTGCGCTTTTCATGCACAAATGGGTTAATGGAATAATCGGATGAGGAGTTAATTTTCTGATGCGATTCTCTGTTATCATATCGAGCAACAAGAGCCACAGCCACTGGAATCTCCAATTCTGGATCTTCTGTTAACGAAACTCGAACAGTATCCCCAATACCGTCTTCCAACAAGGTGCCAATTCCCACTGCTGATTTTATTCTTCCATCCTCCGCCTCTCCTGCCTCAGTTACTCCAATATGAATTGGGTAATTCATTCCGTATTCCATCATCTTATTCACAAGTAACCTGTATGCCTGCACCATCACAATCGTATTGCTAGCTTTCATCGATAGTACGATTTCATGATAGTTTTCCTCCTCACAGATTCTAACAAACTCCATGGCCGACTCGACCATTCCCAGAGGCGTATCACCGTACCTGTTCATTATTCTATCTGATAATGATCCGTGGTTCGTTCCGATTCGCATGGCGGTTCCATACTCCTTGCAAATGCCTATCAAAGGCAAAAACTTGGACCTAATCCTTTCGAGCTCTTCTTCGTACTGAGAGTCCGAGTACTCTCTAACAGCAAATTTTTTCTTGTCGGCGTAGTTGCCTGGATTCACCCGCACTTTTTCTACTATCCTAGCTGCTAATTCTGCTGCGTTGGGGGTAAAGTGTATGTCAGCAATCAGAGGAGTGGAGTAGCCCTTGGCTCTAATTCCCTTCTTTATAGCTTCAAGATTCTGAGCTTCTGTAATATTAGGCGCCGTAATTCTTACGTAATCCGCTCCTGCCTCTATTATCCTAATGGATTGATCGACCGTTGCTGCCGTTTCCATTGTAGGAGTTGTGGTCATTGACTGAATGCGAATAGGGTTATTCGCGCCCATTGGCACATCTCCTATCTTAACCTCACGGGTTTTAAACCTGGAATACGACGTTAGGGAATTACAGTACTGGTAAGATATGGGATCCGAAGATATTTCCAATCCTGATTCAGATGGCATAATCCTATTTAACAGCTTTTAGTTTATCCGTAACCACTTGCACCACCTTTTTCTGCGTTTCAATCTCTTTTTTAGATCCCTCCTGATCTTTGAGATTGGTCTCAATATCTTTCTTGGCTTGTTCAATCGCTTTTTTAGCCAGCTCTATTGCCTTTTTACTTGCCTCAATATCGCTGTGCAGGCGGGTGTTATTTTTAACCAACTTCTCTAAGACCTTTTCCTTTTTCTTCAAGTCCTTCTCCTCCTCTTTTATTTCATCTTCTATTCCCTCTTTGGTGATCTTAATAGCAAAATCAAAAACAATCTTCTCTGCAGCTTTATAGCCCGGGCTAGATCCATTTACATATGCTCCACCAAGGTTAAATCCAACGATCAACTTGACAGTGTTGTCTTTTACTTTCTCAACACGAGCATATATATCAATGGTGTTTTCACTTATCGAGCTAATCTTACAGTTATCCGCAAATACTTCCTTACCCACTTTAACATTGTCCGATTTATACGATTTGATAAGGGATTTCCACTGTTTCAGAACTTCTGAATCATCAGGATGAATGATAATAACCGATAAGGCGGCATTGTTGCCACCTCCAATGGTCTCGTTTGCAACAGAAACTTTGGTTTTTTGGGCAAAGGTTAACACACTAAATGCTAACGAGAGAGTAAGCAGGGTAATATTTTTCATAGTTCTATTTATTCGTTATCTGATGAATTATTGCTTTCCAATGACGTCACGCCGCCTGATACGATGAATTTCATAACCATTGCTGCGGACACATCTAATGGTTCTACATTTTCCTTTGGCACTATATATTGATTCCCGGACCAGGCATAAGAGTGTGGTAGATAAACCGCCACTTTGTCTTTTCCTATACCTAGTTCAGTGAGGTCCGTTTGCGTAATAAACCCCAATTTTTGAACATCCGAATCCTTCTCAAGTTTAACCAGAACTGGCTGATCAAAACTTTTCTTTGATCCCACGAATGCAGAGAGTAAGTCTTTCACGGCAGAATAAATAATTTTTATTAGTGGTGCCTTCTCTACAAGTTTATCAAAATAGGAAAACACAGGCTTCGCAATGATCGTAGATCCCAACCAGCCCAATCCTGAGATTAACACCAATATAATGACCAACCCCAACCCAGGAACTTCCCATGGAAGCAAGTCTCGCAGCAACCCATCAATTAAGTCAAATACCTTAAATATTACCCAAACTGAAACCGCAATAGGTCCAATGAATAACAAGCCCTGAAGGAAAAAACCAATTAACTTTTTCATAACCGTCTAACATTCATAATCAAAGTTAAGAAAACAAAAATGTATTCTGAATTCTCAACGTATTCTCCAATAAATATTGTGAAAATGCAGCAGTTATTTCACTACAAACAGTACAGACATTTACTCTTCGTTATAATCAAGGGGTACCACCCGAGTATTTTTAGGCTGCCCTAAAATCACCATAGTTTGCATATTGCCGATTTCCTCTATTTTGCTCAGCTTATTGCTTATCAGATGTTCAAATGCCGGTATATCTTTAACCATTACCTTGAGTAAAAAGTCGCATGTACCTGTAACCTGATAACATTCCACAATTTCCTCAATGTCTTCAACCTGCTCTGAAAAGTTACTGATGAAATTGTCCACCTGCCTTCCCAATGACAATTGTATAAAGGCCATGATACCCATTCCTAGTGTAGTTTCATCAACTGTTGCGTGATATCCTGTAATTATACCCGATTTCTCAAGTTTTCGTACCCTCTCTAATGTTGGAGCAGGAGAAAGCCCTATGTCCTCTGATAACTGCAAGTTGGTGATCTTTCCATTCTCTTGAAGTTTTTTCAAAATCTTCAAATCCGTAGGGTCAAGCTTATTTTTCGACATTTTAAAATTTAATTTGGTGTTTAACGCTGTATTTCAAGTGATTTCAGCTTCAAAAATAGGAATTTATTTAATTCTAAAAATTAAATTTTATCCGGTTCCATTACTCAACTATAAACAAATCAGATGCAATCCGATCAGCGAATAATTTGCCTTGTTTGCTGAGCGTGTATACTTTACCGGAAAGGTTTATTCTACCAAATTCCATTTGAATTGTCAACTCCTTTTTACAATGATCAGTTATCACATCGCCAAAATTGTCGTAAACATGGTCAATACTTAATCCCCATATTGTTCTTAAAGACAGCATCACATAATCGTTGTACTTATCTGCATCACTCAACTCCTCTTCAGTAAGGGGTAAGTCACCTGCATTTATTTTCGTTATATACTCATTGTTATTGGAGATATTCCAGGCCCTGAAGTGCTGATTGTATGAGTGAGCAGACGGACCCAAGCCCAAATAGTCCTGCCCTTTCCAGTAATTGCTGTTATGTGCTGCCATGAAACCCTCTTTGCAGAAGCTTGCTATCTCGTAATGCTCGAATTCGTGATTTGCCAACTGATCTACTATAATATTATAATGAATGCTGGCCTGTCCATCATCAATATCTTTCACCTTACCCTTTTTAATTTGGTCTAGCAATACAGTTTTTGGCTCAACCGTTAAGCAATACGCAGATATATGAGGGATGCCTAAAGTTATCAGCTTTTCTATGTTTTCGCTCCATTGAACATCTGTAAGCGAGGGCGTGCCATAGATTAAGTCTACGCTCAGGTTTTCAAATCCGGCATCCAGACAGTGCACAAGGGCACTCTCCGCCTCCTCACCGTTGTGAACACGATTCATGTACTTTAAATCTTCATTATTGAATGACTGAACTCCTACACTGAGCCTGTTTACCATTGAGTTCTTCAAATCTGACAAATACCCTTTTTTGTTTAGGTCTTCAGGGTTCGCCTCCAATGTAATTTCCGCTTTGGAATCCATAGCGTGAAATTTCGATATCTCATGAACAATACGGTCGATCTCATTCGCCGACAACAATGATGGTGTTCCTCCTCCAAAATAAATCGTACTGACCGATTGGCCGTTTAAGTAGGTAGATCGCAGTGATATCTCTTTGTTCAATGCCTCCAAAAAGGCTCCTTTGTTATTCAGCGACGTAGAGAAATGAAAATTGCAGTAATGACAGGCCTGACTACAAAAGGGAATATGAATATAAATGCCAGCCACGTCAGTTTACTAATAACACAGATTAAGAAAATTATTACTGTCATTCCGAGTGCAGCGAGGAATCGTTTAATTAACTACCCGATTCCCATCAGAAGATTCCTCGCTGCACTCGGAATGACGGTTTATCATACTTAATACCTTTTTCCAATAACTTTCATTTTTTGAGCACTATTCTGAAAGTAGTACCCTGCCCTACTTCTGAGCCCTTTACAAAGATCTTTCCACCATGATAATTTTCGATAATACGCTTACACAAAGACAGTCCCAATCCCCAGCCACGCTTCTTTGTTGTAAACCCGGGTTGAAAAATTTGTTTGTACATAGATTTTGCCATTCCTTTTCCGGAATCAATAAAATCGATGTAAACAAATTGAGTCTGATCTGAAACTTTGATATCAATTGTTCCAACTCCGTTCATGGCATCAACAGCATTTTTGAGGAGATTCTCAACTACCCATTCAAAAAGAGAAACGTTAAGTGGCACATTTAGCTCTGGAAAGTCCTTCAAATTATTTGAGAATTCCACTTTTTTAGAGACACGTGCTTGCATGTACAAAACTGCCTCAGATAATATCTTCTGCAAATTTTGAGATTCCAATTTGGGAAGAGATCCGATTTTGGAGAAGCGATCCGTAATAGTTTCGAGTCGTTTTACATCCTTTTCAAATTCCTTTAGCGTATCCTCATCAACGGATTTTGACCTGAGCACTTCCAACCAAGCCATGATTGAAGAGAGGGGTGTTCCTAGCTGATGTGCGGTCTCTTTGGCAAGTCCCATCCATACCTGGTTCTGTTCTGCTTTACGGGACCAACTAAAAGCCAAATAGGAAATGATTATAAAGAGCGAAATGACGCCCAATTGGACATAAGGAAAATACTTAAGCTGAGTTAATAGATAAGAGTTTTTGTAATGTATGTACTGAAAATAGTCCTCCCCTATTGCTACCTCAATAGGTTCGTGCTCGGATTTCATAATCTCCAACTGCTCTTGTAGATAGCCATCCTCTTTTACCTTTGCTGAGTCAAGATTAACGGATGATATGATATTGTCCTCTGCATCCGAAAGTATAACCGGAACCGTCTCATTGTCAATGATTACTTTCAGGATAAATGAAAGGTCCGTTGAGCTCTCAGCATTGGCAAGTTGCTTTGTAGCCTCTGCCCAGAGCTCAACCTTTTTCTGCTCCTCATGCGATAGTTTCTCCGTCAGTTGGTTGGTATACCACAATGAAGTAATGCCAATCAACACCGCCATAATGAGCAGTGCGTATTTCCAGTTTTGCTTAGTATAATAAATATTCAAAACAGTATTTGTGTATCTCGGTACCTAAAAGTCGTCATCATCTTCCTCTTCCTCCTCAGGCGCATCTTCATCCCACTCGATTATAAAATAATCATCATTGAACTTTTCCTTCTTTTCTGCTTCCGTCTCCTCCTTGATTAATGTTGTATCCTTCTTAAACCAGCCAAACTCTTCGTTGAGAATTTTCTTCAATGTTCTTTTTTCTTCCTTCAGGTCCTCTCCAATCTTTTTTATCGCTTCTTTTCTATCGTATTTTATTATTGGGTTGTCAGCTGTACCTGTCATTGATAAAAACAGCCACATTCCCAATCCATCATCTTCAATTATCCCGAACTCATTATTTCGCTTTTTCCTCTTCGATTTTTTGGCCAATAACTCAGGTAAATATACTCTTATTTTGTAATCGATGGTGTTGTCGAAGCCATGAATACCCGATGCAATTACATTCAATGCCGTGGATTCTATATCCATTCTTGGAATATAGATTTTTCCGTTTTTAATTTCAATTTCATTGTGCAATGTGGAGAATTTCACGT